>JADZBJ010000316.1 GCA_020852155.1 Saprospiraceae bacterium
AATAATTATTTATTGTTTATCAATAAATTTTTACTACCTTTGCACCATCATTGTAACGGATTAGGGTGTTGGGTATGGAATGAAAATCAGGCAAGTTGTTTCATGAGTGCGCCGTTGTTCGAGTTCGATGCTGCGCATTGGGCAGAGCGGTGCAACTGGCCTGATTGGATTTTGTAGCCCATGATGCGCCCAGCCTGAACAATTTTCTCATTCTATTAAAAATAAGTCATGTCAGAAAGAAATGATTTTATCTGGAAGGCCTTGAATGTTATCTCATGGATAATCTTTTTGGCTTTATGCGTGGAAACAGGTTCAATCTTGTTCAACACCGTCTACGCTTTATTCAATCCAATTGTCGCAAAATATTACTGGAAAGGCAATGATCTCTCGCTGTTGTATAATTTCAGCAAAAATCACTTTGTTTTCCTGACGGTTTTGATGTCAATTGCTATAGCGATAAGGGCGGTTATTTTCTATCGCATCGTCAAGTTGTTTCACAGCAAAAAGTTGGATATAAATCAGCCGTTTAACACACATGTCAGCCGTACAGTACATCATATCGCCTATTTATGCCTGGGTACTGGCATTGTTTCAATGTTGGCGTCGGGGTATGCAGCCTGGATAAGCGAACAGGGAGTCCAGATACCTGGCGATCATGCCCTTAAAATTGGCGGCGCAGACGTTTGGTTATTTATGGCTGTCGTACTTATGGTGGTTGGCCAAATGCTCAATAAAGGAATCGAATTACAAAACGAGAACGATTTAACTATATAGTCATGCCAATCATTGTAAACCTGGATGTCATGATGGCCAAGCGCAAAATGTCGCTGAATGAGCTGTCAGAAAAGGTGGGCTTAACGCTATCAAACCTTTCAATTTTAAAAACAGGGAAGGCAAAAGCCATCCGTTTTTCCACGTTAGAAGCCATTTGTGAGGCACTGGATTGCCAACCGGCGGATATTCTGGAATTTGTACAAGACACTAAATAACATTAGAACCATGAAGCAAATTTTTTTAGTCATTCTCGTCGTTTTTTATGCCAAAGTTGGCAAAGCACAAAATGAGGAGCCAATAACGATTGGCCATAAAACAACCATATTTTCCAAAATTTTGAATGAAACCAGGAAGATTTGGGTTTACACGCCAGGTACAACTTCTCAATATTCAGACGCCAATACACGTCACCCTGTATTGTACCTTCTGGATGGTGATGCTCATTTCTTTTCTACGGTTGGTATTGTTCAACAACTTAGCCAGGCAAATGGAAATGGTGTATTGCCTGAAATGATCGTCGTTGCCATTGAAAACACTGATCGGTTAAGAGATTTAGTCCCTTATTCCACATCGGCTGTCCATCCCAACGCTGTGAACCCGTTTGTTAATTTCTTGTCAGCCGAATTGATTCCCTTTATTGACAGTAGTTATCATACCGCACCGTACAAGGTGTTGATGGGACATTCATTGGGAGGGCTTACGGCCATTGATATGCTGACCAATTCACCTGAAATATTCAATGCATATATTGCCGTTGATCCGAGTATGTGGTATGAAAATGAAAAATTTTTAAACCACACGATTTCTGCGTTACCCCGACAAAAACTGAATGAGAAACGATTGTTTGTCGGCATGGCCAATTCGATGCCCGGCAACATGAAGATATCTGAATTAAAGACCGATAAAAACCCTGAAACACAACATATACGCTCAATGCTCAAACTAGACAAGTTTCTGAAGGACAATGCCATAGGCGGATTGGAGTATCAACAAAAATATTACGAAAGTGAAAAACACAATACCGTCCCGATGTTGAGCGAATACGATGGGCTTCGTTTTATTTTCGATTATTATTTCCTAAATGCTACAGCGGCTGATTTTACAGATTCTACAGCATTTATTGCGCTTAAATTAAGAAAGCACTACGATAATATTACGAAAAAAATGGGGTACAAAGTTTCAGCCCCTGAAGCGTTTGTCAATTATCTGGGTTATGATGCGTTAAGTAAAAAACAATACAAGAAAGCAGAAGCGCTCTACACATTAAATATAGAAAATTATCCAAACAGCAATAAAGCGTTTGATTCGTATGGCGATTTCTTTAATGCTGTAAAAGATACTGCCAATGCTGTTAAGGCGTATGAAAAATCCCTGAAAATAAAGTATGATATGGTCGTTTCCGGGAAGTTAAATGCGCTCTTGAATCAAAAAAAGTATGAATTATCGGTGAAAGATTTAGAAAGATACACAGGAGTTTACATGATAGAGATATACAATATTCCTGTTACCCTGGAGGTTCGAAATGGCAAATTGTGGTCTAAAGTGCCTGGAAAACCAGACAGTAAATTCGTTCCGATAGGGAAAAATGTATTCACTATAAAGGAAGAACAGGGCTATACCATTACATTTCAAATGGAGGGTGAAAAGCCGGTTAATTTCACGTCAGTGCAACCCAACGGAACCTTCAAAGCGATTAGAATCCAATGAAAGCATTTTAGTACGTAGTTCAGACTTTTTTTTGGGCGGAGGGGCGGCGGAGCCTCTTCGCCTTTTTGATATCTCGCCAGAAATGCCCGATTTCGACTGTAAAACTTGCCTTGCCTGATCCAAAATGAATTACTTTTCTCGCTCAAAAACGACTTCCACAGAAAGTCTAATCATCTTTGTTTTCTGCGTAATCAAGCTATCCCTTCATTTAATTGCGGACAAAAACTCCGGGTTTCAAGCGGATGAATTTCTACATATCGAAACAGGCAAACATTTGGCTTTCGGGTATATGGAGTTCCCGCCACTGATCGGCTTTTTAGCGTTTTTACAAAACCTTTTTCAGAGCAATTCTATATACGTACATCATTTACTGACGCACCTTGCCGGAATTCTAATCATTATTTATGTGGCTAAAACAACGATAGAGTTGGGAGGAAAAGAGATTGCCATTATGATAACCCTGTCAAGTATTATAATCGGGCCGGGTTTTGGGCGATCCCAGCAACTTTTTCAACCTGTAGTTTTCAGTCAACTGTTTTGGGTCTTGAATTTCTATAACCTGACGAGATTCGTAAAATACCTTGACAAAAAGAGTTTATGGGGTTTGACTTTATTTACTTTCCTGGTTTTTTCGGTAAAATATGATGCTTTGTTTTTTGTTTTTGGCGCAACTTCTTTGTTGCTCTTTAAAAGGACGCGAGAAGCCTTGGTGCAACTATTTTTTTGGAAAAATTTTCTTGTTGTTTTATTGCTGCTAACCCCTAATATGATTTGGCAATACCTGCATCATTGGCCAGCGCTACAAATGTTTAATCGTTTATATGAAACACAATTAGACAGGATTTCCAGGTTAGAAACTTTAGGACATGTATTAATAGCAATAAACCCGATAACTTCATTGCTCGTTGTTCTTCCTGGAGTTATATATCTCTCAAAAACCAGGAATCGAATTTTTCAACAATTGGGCATTGCCATTCTTTTATC
>JADZBJ010000317.1 GCA_020852155.1 Saprospiraceae bacterium
GTTGCTGATGTACAACTTCTTCAAATGAGGCAGTTCATTCAATTGCCTCATGGCTTTTATTTTAGAATTTTGATTGAGGCTATAAACATCAATCCAAATATTCCAGGGATCGCCGATTTGCCAAAAGTTGAACATAGCAAATACTCAATAAGCCCACTTCAGGTACAACGCACCCCAGGTAAACCCGCCGCCAAAGGCAGTCAGGATGATGTTGTCGCCTTTTTTGAGTTGCTTTTCATATTCCCAGAGGCAAAGCGGAATGGTAGCGGCTGTTGTATTGCCGTAACGCTCGATGTTGACCATAACGCGCTCCATGGGGAAGTGCATGTGTTCTGCTACCGACTGAATGATGCGCATGTTGGCCTGGTGCGGCACGAGCCATTGCACATCGTCGGAGGTCAGTTTATTGCGGCGCAATACTTCTTCGCAGGTGCCGGACATTCCTTTCACAGCATGAACATATACTCTTTTGCCATCTTGCCAGGCGTAGTGTTCGCGGGCGGCAACGGTTTCCAGCGACGCAGGTTTGAGCGAACCGCCTGCTTTCATGTGCAGCATTTCACGACCTGAGCCATCGCCGCGCAATACAAAATCAACGATACCATTGCCATCCTTGCGGGGTTCGAGCAACACGGCTGCTGCGCCGTCGCCAAAAATCACACAAGTATTGCGGTCGGTGTAGTCAATGATGGAAGACATCATATCAGATCCGACAACAATCACTTTGTTGTACACTTCATTTTGAACATACTGAGCGCCGGTAGCCAGTGCAAACAGAAAGCCCGAGCAGGCCGCATTGACGTCAAAACCGAAGGCGTTTTTAGCGCCAACCTTGTCGCAAACGGTATTGGCCGTGTCCGGGAAGACCATATCGGCTGTGACCGTTGCCACAATTATCAGGTCAATTTCGCCGGGTTTTACGCCTGTTTTTTCCAGAAGGCCCTTAACAGCTTCGGCGCACATATCAGATGTCGCCCAGCCCGGTGTGCGGAGTATTCGACGTTCTTTGATGCCTGTTCTGGATTGGATCCACTCATCGTTGGTATCCACCATTTTTTCCAGGTCGTGATTGGTCAGTTTGGTTTCAGGAACCCATCCTTGAACGCCGGTTATTGCGGCCCGAGTTTTGCCCATATTGTTATGGTGATTGAGAAAGTTGTGGCGTCTTGCAAAAACCAAACTGATGCCGATTTCATAACTACGCAACAACTCTTGTGAAAAAAGCGGGGGCAAAATTACGCAAGCCGTTATTTATGACAAAGCGACCGCTACAAGTATATGCTCTAATGGGTAGTTAACTCATTCAGCGCTGTTTGCAAAGTTGTAATGGTGTTTTCACGCCGCCGATATTCCTGTTGTGTGAGCATTTTGGCGCGAAGCATCTGGTTTAATACCGATGTGGCTGATTTCAGGTGCTCAATTCCCTGGGTTGAGTATTGTTTGCTTTCGTCTTTTCGCTTTGGGAAATCGGTTTCACTGGCTGTTTGAATCAAGTTGATCGCCAGCCGATATTCCAGATTGGCCATATTGATTAATTGAACGAGGCGCTCGCCATATAGATTTTGCAAGGCCGTGGCGCGATATTCCTCACTGATATTTAATCGTTTGTACTCAACGGTGTCTATAGAAGATTCAATATGGCGCAAACCTTTTTTCATGGCTTTGAGCAAGTCATTGCCCCGCGACATTTGCAGGGGTTTGTTTTGCAGAAAATCTTCGACTTCCTGCATCAAGGCTTGTCTTTTCTGACGGGATTCGAGCAGGTTCAGCAGAGAAAGTTGTTCAATAACGGACTGCCGTCGTTTCTCTACATATTCGAAAACCGGACGCATAGTCATGAGTCCGTCGAGGTCGTCCATGACATTATTCAGGTTTTTTTGGGCGTATGTTGTACCGATAGCGGCATCCCGGGGCGAGTCTTTATCGCCAAATGCCAGCCATGAAACCCATCTTTGACCGAGTTTTAGCCGAATCAGGCTTCGATTGTGCAGAAGCGACTGACAATGGGGCAAATGTTTCCGACAGTCTAACCCCGGGTAAATTTTTTCATAAAAATATTCGGCTCTGCCGAGGAGGTCTTGCCAGCGCTGGAGTTGCTTAAATTCATTTTCCTGTTCTCCGTGGATTGTATCGCACTCGAAAAGGGTCACATACAAGTCGCCATGAAGTTGATTCATTAAGGATGTCACCTCGCTTTCCGTGAGGAATACCTGAAGGTTCTCTCTGCGTTCGGGTGAATAAATCTGCTCGAAATACCCGTTGGCTCGATCAAAATCAAGTTTTGCCGAAGCCATATTTTCCAGAAAAATGGTAGAATCCGGTGCATTTTCGGCAGTCATGATGGCCTCATCGGCTATTGAATCCAATTCAATGTATTTTCCGTAAAAGCGCATGTAATAAAAACGCCCGATCTCGCTTAACAGGCGCTCATTACCATCATGATAGTACAACATTCGATGGATAGCCGCTTCAAAACGCTGACTTGAATCCGTACGCGCCCAAAGAGCCAGGGTGTCCTGAAAATTAAACGTTTCGCCGGTTTCTGCGGCCAGCAGTTCCGAAATTTGCGGAGCGCTTAATTGCCGGAAGTCTTTTTCAGAAATCGGGTGTTCCAGCAACTGCCACATCGGATCTTCCGGCAAATGCTGTAAAACGAAACGCGCTGGTTCTGCTATGAAATATTGATCTATGGGTTTCCATCTGATTTCGCCGGCAGGCGGCACGCCCCAGGTCGGATCAAAAAGTCGCCATTCGCCATCAATTTGTGCGGCTGTCCAGGCGTGTCCGATAAGTGGTATCACGCCATCCGGCTGGCGGCAGATACCGGTAATGACCTCGCTTTTCAGGCCCATTTCGCGGGCCAGGGCGACAAACAGGTTGGCATAACCCTGACAAACAGCGGTTCGGTTGCGCAGCACGGTAGCCGGTTTTTGTCGTTGAATATCGGCTGGCGTCAACCACAGGCTGGCTCCGGCTGTGCTATCTACATATTGAACATTCAGGGTGAGCCAGGCATAGATAACCCGAGCCTTTTCGGTGTCAGTATTGGCTGCTTTGTTCAGATGACGCGCCAGTTGTGGCACAGATGCGCATTGAGAAGGCGGCGTATTGAGGGCATATTCATCCAGCTCGGCATATTGTTGAGCGCTGGAATCAGTAGCCATTAAACCCCATAGGAGTGCGGGCAGGAGATATTTCATATCGTCACCTAATACGTTATTTCATATATATCTTGCTCTTCGGTGCCGGTTTTCTGACTTCCCCATAACCGGTTAGAAATAAAAAAGCCCCCGGAATGTCCTTTTTTAGGGTAAAAGAAAAAATCGTCGGCAGGAGAGTTCATCGGGGCTGCCATATTATCTGCCTGCTGATATAAACCTTTAAAGAAAATACTTTGAAAAATATCCATTCCGCCAAAACCGGGCCTGCCATTGCTGGCAAAATAAAGCCATTGTCCGTTGGCGCTCAATGCTGGTGATATTTCATCGCCGGCAGAATTCTGGCGTTTGCCGAGGTTTTGAGGAAACGAAAAATCCAGGCTGGGAGATTGCAACGAACGCTCGCAAAGGTACAAATCAAAACCGCCCATACCCCCGGATCGGTTACTGGCAAAAATCAGCACTTCCGAATCGCCGCGACGGGCTATGGCAGGATGAATATTGCTGGTTCCCGGCAAATTGATATAGGCTGGCAATTTTTCAATATTACCCCATTGTCCGTCAGCCTGACGCCGCACAACCACCAGTTGGCAATTACCCGCACCGCTGCCATCATTGCGATTGTACGGCGGCCCCGGATCACATTGTGTACAATAGAAGCGCTGACCATCCGGACTTAAAACGCCGCTGCCGAATCGTGACGCCACCGCAGCTGGCAAACCGGAAGCCAGTTCATATTTGCTCCAGTTGTTGGTAGAATCGTCAAAAATCGTCCTGTACAGTTTGCCTTTCCCTTCAAAAGACGGCAGACAAAAATACAGCAGACCTTCCATCACAGACATGGGCGCATATTCATTGCCTGCCTGATTTACGGTTGATGGCAATCGTGTCAGGCGGGGTTGCGGCTCGTCGGTAGGCGGCTGATTCAGTATATCCAGCGCCAGTTGACAGCCCGTTTTTTCCATGCGCGCAATGTCTAACAGTTGTGCGCGTCGTTCGCCCCGGTATTGTTTTGAAAACTTTTTAAAAGCGTCAATGGCTTCGTCGTATCGGCCACACTGTTTGAGGGCGCGGGCATATCGCAGGCTGGCTAACGGGTACTTCTCCCTTTCCTGTCGGGCCGCAGACAGGCAATCGGCTGATTTACGATAATCACGCGCCTGAATGTAGGCGTCGCCTGCGCGCAGCATCAGATCAGGGTCGGCAGATTTTATTCTGCCTGCGCGCTCGAATTTTTCGGCGGCCTCACTAAAAAGCCCCGCTTTAAGCAGCCTTTCACCCTCTTCAATCAGGTCTGAAGGACGCTGTGCAGACAGAGCGCCTGACTGCAGTACAGCAATCAGTGCGGAGCATATGATAATCGTCAGGTGTTTGTTTTTAATTGCTTGCATGGTGTGGCCTGTGTGCTACTTTCTCAGGGGAGGTCATTCAGGACTTGTTCTATGACTGGCGCAAAATGACGATGTTCCAGTTCCAGTACTTTTCGGGCGATGTCGTCGGGAGTATCATCAGGGTGTAGAACGCAAGTAGCCTGAAAAACAATATCGCCTTCATCGTAGTGTTCATTGGCAAAATGAATGGTCATTCCACTGTGGGTTTTCCCGGCAGTTTTTACAGCCTCATGAACAAAATGCCCGTACATGCCTTTTCCGCCGAATTCGGGCAACAATGCCGGATGAATATTCAGTATCCGGCGCGGATAAGCCCTGATTAGCCATGCTGGCACCAACCATAAAAATCCGGCCAGCGCGATGAACTGTATTTGATACTGTTGCAATACGTCACGCAAATCCTCAGTCTGATAAAAACCGTGACGGTCAATGAGTTGTGTCGGAACACCAAATTCATCAGCAATGTTCAAAACGCCAGCGCCTGTTTTGTTACACACGACCAAAGCCACCCTTATGGTCGGGTGGTCTTTGAAGTACTCCATGATACGGCGAGCATTTGAACCACCGCCGGATGCAAAGATAGCAATGGACTTTTTCATTACATGGCCGCGCTAAACTGGCGAAGGAAGCGCGCATCGTTTTCAAACAGCATTCGGATATCGCCGATCTCATAGAGGCGCAATGCCTGCCTTTCGATGCCCATACCGAAGGCAAAACCACTATATTTTTTTGAATCTATACCGCAATTTTCCAGCACCTGCGGGTCAA
>JADZBJ010000318.1 GCA_020852155.1 Saprospiraceae bacterium
CGACGGTAAATTCATTGAAAAGATCGGCACCTACAACCCGCTGACCGTTCCGGCTACCATCGAACTCAACCACGACCGCGCCATGCAATGGCTCTACAACGGCGCTCAGCCTACTGACACCGTTCGTTCTATCCTGCGTTTCAAAGGTGTATTGCTGTACAAACACCTGCTGGAAGGTGTGAAAAAAGGCGCATTCACGCAGGAAGAAGCCGATGCGAAATTCCACGCATGGGTTGCTAAAAAAGACGAAACCAACGACAAGCGTCGCGCCAAGGTTTCTGAAGCAAAAGAAAAATTCAAAACTGCAGTTGACGGCGTAGCGAAAGTAAAAGCCAAGCCTGTTGTTGAAGAAGCTCCGGCAGAAGAAACAGCCGCTGAAGAAGCTACTGAAGCCGCAACAGAAGAAGCAGCCGAGGCTGCTCCGGAAGCTGCTGCTGAGGAAAATACTGAAGCGTAAGCAAAAAAATAAAACGGGCGAATTACTTTTGCCCAACCTGTTAACTACCTGAATCTTTCAGGCATGACCTGGTAAAGCCCATTGGCGGTTTTACCGGGTCTTTTTTTAAAAAATCACGGCATTTCGCCGGCATATTCATACCCAATTTCAATACTCAAGACTATGCAGCAGTTAGATGATCAATACTACGACCGACTGAATGACCTGGCAGCCGCCATTCAGGAATCGCCGGCCCTGGCTCAGTACCTCGACGAAGAAGAGGACGAGTTTTATAACGAATTACGTCAGGAGTTCGAACCTCAGATCTCGGCACTGCACCACCAGGTTGCTGCTGAAGCGCCATTGCAATTGGTTACTTTCGAGCGCTTCCTGCTGGAGCCGCCTTTCGAAGGACTGTATCTGCCGCGCGTACTGGGTTATGCCGTACTCCGCAACGAAATCACGGATCAGTTTAAGTACGTTCGCCCGAACGACCACTTTAAAGACATCCTGCTGGCTATCTGCCAAAGCCCGCACTTCGAACAACTCAAAAAACGTATCGGTCAGACCATCAGCGTCGGTTTTGCCCTGAGTAGCGATATCTGGATCACCAACCTGATGGGTCAGGTGGAAAACAAGCGCATCCGCTACTTCCTGCAGCAACAAAAGAATGACCGCTACCGCGATGTGAAAGACCGCGCCGAACTGTATCGCCGTTACTCCAATCAATTGCGCAATGAGCAATACCACTCGGCCGACTTCCCGACAACGCTGGCCGAAATGAAGCCGAATTTCTCGGCCCTGCGCCAGTTTTTGCTGAAGCGCTTCGGCAGTGAAGGCGATAACTCATCGCTCAAAGGCAAAATCAGCGCATTCCTCGATAATAAAGAATTTCAGGCCACCGAAGAATACCTTGAAATGCTGGCCATCGCCGGTAATTTCCTTGATTTCGATCCGGCAGAACGCCTTGCATTCGCTACGCACTTCGAACGCGAACGCCGCAGTTTCCCCGAATTCGACGTGCGCTTCCTGCGTTTTGTCCGCCATTTGTTTGATCAAACTGGCCTGACATCTGTCAACGATGAACGCATGATTGCTGCGGTGGATAAAAACTACAAGGACAAAATCAGCGACTATTACCGCATCGCTGAAAAAGTACACAACCTCGGTTATGTTCACCCTGACGCCATCGAAGCCGTGCAGGATTTCTACAACTCACACGAAGGTCTTTCAACAGAAAGCGACTGCCTGCGCCAGTTGGTGCTGACATATTTCCGCCGCCTGTTGTCTGGTTTTACGGAACGCGACTACGCCGATTACTTCGAGATCACCAAGATATTTGCCATTTACATGGGCATATTCGGCAATCAGCAGTTCAACCAGGATGTCGAGAAAGCCTCTATGGCCTACGTCCAGAAACTGCTCAAACGCTTCACCGACAAGCGCGCCAAAGATTACCAGGATGTCAAACGTTTCGTCTCGACGCAGTTTGTTGATCTGGGCTTCCTGAAGGATAAAGAGGTGGTGGAAATGTTCAAAACGCGCCGCAAACGCCGCAAAGCAGACCAGTAAGTCGAAACACCAGTTTCGACACAGTACAGTCGAAACACCAGTTTCGACCACCCGCACACACACGTTTGTCGAATCTCAAGAACTGATTTTGGACAAATTTTTTGACCTTGCTGCTTGTTAGTTGTTATGCTTGTCGAAACTGGTGTTTCGACTGTACATTGTTCTTTTTGCTTATGTCCATTCTGATATTTCTGATCGTCCTCTATATCCTGCTCGGGCTGAGCATGATGAAATTGTTCGAAAAAGCAGGCATTCCGGGTTGGAAAGCCCTCGGTCCCGGCGTCGCAGCCTTCGAATGGGCCAAAATGATTGGCCGCAAACCACAGTATGCCCTTTGGCTGCTGTTCCCGGTCGTCAACTTTTTCATTTACGCTGGTATGGTCATTGACATGGCCCGTTCCTTTGGCCGTCATGGTTTCTGGACATCGGTATTGGCCGTCATTTTTGCGCCAATTCCGTTTTTCATGATCGGTCGCGATGAGAACGCCAAATACCTCGGCCCTGTGCTGGAAAAAGAGCGTGAATATTTCAGGCTGCTGCATGAAATGACGGAGCGCAAGGACGTTGCCGGTCTTAAAAAACTCGAACAGCAATATCCTGAATTCAAAAAAGGACAGGCGCGTGAATGGACTGAAGCCATTGTTTTTGCCGTGTTCGCTGCGGCCTTCATTCGCATGTTTCTCATTGAAGCCTACGTCATCCCGTCGTCTTCGATGGAAGGTTCGCTGAAAGTGGGCGACTACCTGTTTGTCAGCAAAGCGCACTACGGTATTCGTACGCCGATGACGGTATTTCAAATACCACTTTTGCACAACCGCCTGCCTTTAAATCTTGGCGAGTCATACACAAAAAATCCGTCGTTGCCTTATTACAGGTTGCCGAAATTGACCGAAGTCAAACGCTTCGACCCTGTGGTGTTCAACTGGCCCGTCGGCGACTCTGTATTGCTGGCGCCCGACCGCAGTTATGACATTGGCCAGTGGAATCGTATTCCACAATTGAAAATGGCCTACGGCAACTTGCCGCTCGTGACTAGGCCTATGGATAAAAAAGACCACTACGTGAAACGTTGCGTTGGTTTGCCGGGCGACAGCCTGCAAATTAAAGACCGCCAATTGTACATCAATGGGCAAGTTGTTGCCAACCCGACGCACATGCAGTTTGGTTACAGCATTACACCGCCCGCTGGTTCCAGTTTCAACATGAAACGCCTCGACGAGTTTGGCGTAAACCTGACCGACGTCATTCAAACCCGCGACAGAATGGGCAATGTGGTGGAAACCTATTTCAACCTCGATGCCGCACAAGTGGAGAAAATCCGCGCGTTGGGCATGAAGGTCGAACCTTGGGTACGCGAAGCCGATCCGGGCAGCCTGTACCCCAACGACCCAAATCGCAACAAAGACTGGACCGTAGATAATTTCGGACCCATCTGGATTCCCAAGGCTGGCGCTACCACGCCCCTGAATATGGATAACATTTGCTTTTACTGGCGTGTTATCAAAGTGTACGAAGGCAACGACCTGGTCGTGAAAGACGGCAAAATCTTCATCAATGGCGCCGAAGCCAACAGCTACACTTTCAAACAGGATTACTATTGGATGCAGGGCGACAACCGCCACAATTCCGAAGACTCCCGCGTATGGGGCTACGTACCAGCAGATCACATCGTTGGCAAACCGCTGTTTATCTGGTTCTCGACCAAAAATGGCGTCATGAGCAACGGCATCAACTGGAATCGTATTTTCAAATCCGCCAGCGCAATGTAAAGTGGTTTGAAATAGTTAGAAGTGGTTAGAATGGCGCTTGCGCGCCGTTTGAAATAGTTTGAAGTGGTTTGATTGCTCGCTGGCGCTCGCGTTTGATGGCGCTTGCGCGCCGTTTGAAGTGGTTAGAAGTGGTTTGAAATGGTTAGAATGCTCGCTGGCGCTCGCGACTGCTCAATCGGATTTAATCGAATCAATCCTTAGTGTCTCTTCGTGTCCTCAGTGTCTTAGTGGTGAAAAATAATCGGATTTAATCGAATCAATCGAATCAATCAAAAAATGTCGCGCATTCTGGCTATTGACTACGGACTGAAACGCACCGGATTGGCGGTAACCGATTCGATGCAGATTATTGCCAGCGCCCTGACAACAGTGCCCAGCGCCGAGGTGATTGATTTTTTGAAAAGATACACAACCGACGAAGAAGTAGAGTGTTTAGTGGTAGGATTGCCAACGCATACCGACGGCAGTCCGGCCCAATTTGCACCGGAGGTGGACAAGTTCGTAGCTACGCTTGAGAAAACATTCCCTGATTTGCCCATATATCGGCAAGACGAACGCTTTACCTCTGCCACCGCCCTGCGAATTATCGTAGAAAGCGGCATTAAAAAGCAAAAACGGCGCGAAAAGGCTCTTGTGGATAAAATCGCTGCCGCCCTCATCCTGGAATACTGGATGGAAAAACACAAATGGAAGAAATAGAACATATTTATCATTCATCATTCATCATTCACAATGTTGCTTCCTGTTTACGCATATGGTCAGCCGGTACTGAAGAAAAAGGCCGATCCCATCGGACCGGATTATCCTGATCTGACGACTTTGCTGGCAGATATGTGGGAAACCATGTACCATGCTGACGGTGTCGGCATTGCTGCACCGCAAATCGGTTTGCCCATTCGCCTTTTTGTTGTGGATACCGGACTGATCGAACGCAAAAAAGACAAACCTGCTGTTGATACAGACCAGCCGCTCAAAATGGCCTTTATCAATGCACAAATTGTCGAGATGAATGAAGAGGCGGTTTCCTATGAAGAAGGCTGCCTCAGTATTCCCGATATCCGCGGCGACGTGGAGCGCCCTGATGTTATTCGCATTCGCTGGCAGGACGAAAGTTTTCAGGAACACGAAGCCACTTTCACCGGCATCAATGCGCGGGTAATTCAGCATGAATACGACCACATCGAAGGCGTGCTCTTTACCGAAAGGTTGAAACCCCTCAAAAAGCGCCTGATACAACGCAAACTGGAAAGCATTAAAGTCGGACAAGTGCGTACCGATTATAAAATGCGCTTTTTCAACGTTCGTTAAGGAACGGGTGAATAGTAACTTGTCAATTTGATGTGATTCCTTTTCCCCCAGATGGCCCATCTTTTTGATTAAATAGTCCCACTATTCGCTCAAAAAGATGGACCATTTGGGCAAAAATTTACCTACCTGAAATTAACAAGTTACTATTCACCCGTTCCTAAGCCATGTTTACAGGCATCATCGAAACGGTCGGACGCGTAGCCGCCATTGTAAAAGAAGGCTCCGGCATTCATTTTACCATTGAAAGCGATATTTCTGACGCGCTCAAGCCCGACCAAAGTGTCAGCCACGACGGCGCCTGCCTTACAGTAACCCATTGCGGACCGGGATGGCATCGTGTCACGGCTATCGAAGAAACCCTGCGCAGAACCAGCCTGGGGCAATGGCGCGACGGCAACCTGATTAACCTCGAACGCTGCCTGCCCCTGGGCGGCCGCCTCGACGGGCACATGGTGCAAGGCCACGTGGATGATAGCGTCGAATGCCTGCATGTCGAAGATATGAACGGCTCATGGCGTTTTGACTTTCGATATCGCCCGACGCCCGAACACCTGTTGGTGGACAAAGGCTCCGTTTGTCTCAATGGCGTCAGCCTGACCGTCGTGAATCCGAAGCAGGATATTTTCTCGGTAGCGATCATTCCTTATACCTGGGAGCATACTAATTTTCATTTACTGAAGCCCGGCCAACAAGTGAATATCGAATTTGACGTTATCGGCAAGTATATTGCGCGATATTTGTCAGCCTATGGCTCAGGTTCAATGGATATTTCTGGATAATGCCGGCGGCAGACACCGCGTCGGGTTGTATCATGGCGACCAGTCAGGCCACGTCATGATTCACTGCAACCTCATGATTACGCAGGTGGATTTTTCAGTCAAAGAGAGCAAAACCTATACTTTTTTCATTGAAGATGAACTGATCGAAATTCGCCTGCACAAAGAAGCCAACGAACGTTTTTCGTACGAGTTTTACGTCAATAAAGAAGCAAACACCCCCCTTAATCAAGCCAGAAAGATTGAAAACAGACGCACTTTCAAGCAGTTGATGGCCTTGGTTGCACTGTTAATCACATTCATCGGCCTGGCCCTGTGGCTGGGTCATTGCCTGACCGAACGGCGGAATGAACGATGGAGCCGCATGCATCATTATCAACAAAAAGAGTGATTGAAAGCAGCGAATATGATGACTGTCATATCTTGGCAGCACACAACGACCAACCAATCCTTCTTTGTTTATGAAAAAATTTACCTTCCTTCTCTCTTTTCTTGTTCTGACTTGCTGGCAAGCCGCTGCACAATACGGAGGCCCACGCCTTTTCCTGGATGTGCCTTCCATGTATGTGTACAGCCCTGATGTGGCCAATATCGGGCATCGTCTGGGCGCCGGGACAGAAATAGCCATGAACGTAGCCTCTCACCACGGAACCATTCGCGGCGGCGGCGGCGCTACATTTACCCTCGACCCACAAGCCGACGAAATTCAGAATACATTCCAGACAGTCCCTTATGTCATGCTGGAAGCAGGCGCAGGTCGCTATCGCTCTAATGGCAATCAGTGTGCTCGTACCAAACAGGATGCGTACACGTATATGGCCAAGGCAGGCGTGCGGTATGACATCTATACCGGCGATTTACGCGACGCCGGCAAAAGTGGTTATCTGGATTATACTGTAGGCGCCGAACTCGGTTATTTCTTTATTCGCGACGTATTCAGAAATACCGAATTATCCGCCACAGTCAACTATCACTTGAAAGCCGAAGTCGTTTCTGCTACCTTTGGATTCAAGTTTTTCTTGAATCTCAGGGCCGACAGAGATTAATTCCGTTAAAACATGTGTTCGCCAAAATCTGCCCAAAACAGACTGCGTTTTGCGAATTCAAGTTTTCAAAAGTTAAAATCACTGTCATCCGCCCGTGAAAACGACGGAAATAGTTGCTTATTCCAAAACTAAAAAAGTACCTTCGCCACCCTAATTTCAGAAAAAGCGAGTCTGATTCTTTTACAAAATAAACATTTTGGCGGCACCCGCCGACAGTTCCATCCAAAATCATGGTTTGTCCGTTTATGAAAAAAACTACTTTACACCTTTTAACGCTGGGCTTAATTGTATTGTCCGCTCTTCAGCTGACCGCTCAGGACATCCACTTCTCGCAATTCTACATGAGTCCGCTCAACCTCAATCCGGCGATGACAGGTGTAATGAATTGCAATCACCGTTTCACGGCTAACTACCGCAATCAGTGGGCCTCTCTGCTGAAAAATAACGCGTATAACACTTACTCGGCGTCTTATGACCAAAAAATTCCGGTAGGTCGTTACGATTATTTCGGCGTGGGCGGCACTTTGTGGGGCGACAAAGCGGGTTCTTCCGAATTCGCAACCCTGCAAGCCCGCATGTCTGGTTCTTATGCCAAGAAAATGGGCGGCTACCGCAAAAAAGCGCACTACCTCGTTGTGGGCGCTGACGTAGGCGTAAGCCAGCGCAGCATCAACTCTGCGAACCTGCAATGGCCAAGCCAGAACCTGAATGGCACTTACGATCCGACGCAAGGCTCGCCTGAACTCATCGCCGATCCGAACTTCTTCTTTGTGGATCTTTCTGCCGGCGCCATGTGGTTCAGCGTGTTCAGCAAAGAATCCAACTTCTACTTTGGCGGTGCATTCAGCCACCTGAATCGCGCTAACCAGTCGTTCGACGAGCAAAACATCCCACTGTACTCTAAATTCACTTTCCACGCAGGTGGTGAGTTTATGGCGGGACAAAAGTTTGGTCTGGCTCCGGGTGTTGTTACCTTCTTCCAGGGTCCTTCCTGGCAGGTGAACGTGGGTAACTCCTTCAAGTTCCTGTTAGGCAACAGCCGTCGTTACAGCCAGGCTTTCCAAATGGGCGCCTGGGTACGTCTGGCTAACAAGCTGCAAAGCGCCAAGTTGATGGATGCCATCATCCTCAGCACGCGTTTTGACTACGAGCAGTTCACCATTGGCTTCAGCTACGACATCAACACGTCGAACCTGTACACAGCCACCAACGGTAACGGCGCGTTCGAATTTTCGCTCCTGTACAAAATCTGCGGCCCTGAACGTCGCGGTGTTTACTGCCCGAATTTCTAATTAAAGGCACTCCTTTTACATCAGGGTTATCCCTAAAGTTTTGAAAAAGATTCCCGATCGTTTGCGAACGACGGGAATCTTTTTCATTTTTGCACTTTATAGTGCCATTATGAATATTGTTTCAAATGTTTCAGGGCCACGTAATGGACTTCCCCTTTGAACTGCCGGCCTTGAAACGACACACCGTTTACCAAGAAAATTATGTTTGGAAATAGCAAATCAACCGACGACGCCAAAAAATCAAGCGTCAGTACACCGGCATCAGGAAGCCTGAACGCTCTGGTTAAAGGCACCAGCGTCGAAGGCAGTATCAAGTGCGAGAGCGATTTGCGCGTTGACGGCACCATCAAAGGCAAACTCAATTGTGCCGCTAAAGTCATCATCGGCCCAACAGGCGCTGTTGAAGGCGAAATCAAATGCCAAAACGCTGTTATTGAAGGCAAATTCAAAGGCGTATTGCAAGTCAGCGAACTGCTGAACATCCGCGAAACTGCCGATGTGGATGGCGAAATCAGCACGGGCAAGTTGTTGGTGCAAAGCGGCGCTAAATTTAATGTCGTATGTAAAATGGAAACCGGCACCGGCAATGGCTCCATGAAATCCGGCGATTTGAAAACAGCCTCTTCCGCTGATGCAGCACAAAAAGCCCTCGCAGGAGCCAAATCCTGATCGGAATACCGCCAGGCTACGCGCAGTAGCTAAATATAGCGGCATGGCATTCCAATTGCTCGCGGCTTGCCTTGCGGGTGTTTTTTTAGGGCGATGGATAGATAAAGTTTCCGGCGTGGAACGCCCAACATGGGCTGTTTTCCTGACCGTGTTATTCATGCTTGGCGCGCTGTATTCCCTTTATCGTCAGTTATTAAACGACAAATAAAATTTTCATTTGCAAGAGTTCGCACAAACAAATTAGTTTTGTAGCTGTTTTTCTTCCAGGCCTTCTTGTATTGCCTGATTTATTTCATCAAATAAGTATTTTACTTGGCTTTTAAACCTTCTCGTCCCGCTCAAAAACCCGGTGGAAATTCATCTCGTCCCGGCGGCGGCGGCCCTCGTCCTTTTACGCCCGGCGGTGGCGGTCCTCGTCCGCCCAGAGGCCCTCGCCCGATGCCTGGTCGTCAGGTACAACCTGAACACCGCTTGAACGAATTCATTCGCGTAACAGAAGTGCGCCTGATCGGGGATAACCTCGAGGAACTCACTGAACAGTTAGGCGAACCAGTAGAAGCAGGCATTTACTCAACGTCCAAGTTGCAAAAATGGGCAGAAGAAATCGGCCTTGATCTGGTGGAAATCAACCCGAACGCCGAACCTCCTGTCGTGCGCATTATTGACTACAATAAGTTCCTTTACCAAAAGAAAAAGCGCGAAAAGGAACTGAAAGCCAATACGGTGAAAGTCGAAATGAAAGAAATTCGCTTTGGTCCTGAAACCGGCGATCACGATTTCGAATTCAAAGTACGCCACGCTAAAACTTTCCTCTCCGAAGGCAACAAGGTCAAAGCCTACGTGCAATTCAGAGGGCGCGCTATTGTATTTAAAGACCGCGGCGAATTACTCCTGCTCCGTTTCCTGAAAGAACTGGAAGAATACGGTACAGCCGAACAATTGCCACGCCTGGAAGGTAAACGGATGAACGTTATCCTGACGCCGAAAAAAACTGGCGCACCAAAGAAGAAAGACTAAGCGTTTGTTCGGGAATTGGATTTTGGCCTGCTCTCGAAAAATTTAATGCTGCCTGGCGTTAAAATTTTCGCCTTAGAACCCGGCTAAGACTGCAAATTTTGCCTTATTCGGCACAAACCCAATTCCCGAACAAACTCTAAATATTGGCCTAAATCCTGAAAAGAGCGTTTATAGCCGAATTTTTATAGAATTTTAAGAGCCAATCTGTTGCATTTCAGCAGATTGGCTCTCTTTTTGCCACACTTTATTTTATCTTGCTGCCCCTAAGAGGTTGTTTAAAATTCCCTCACAGGCTCAAAAAGGCATCTTTTGACGCTATGCCTTCCCTTGTTTTTCAGGCTGAAACCCCCGCTTCACCCCGAAAAACTAGGATTGGCTATCGCCAAAATCTGCTCTTTTTGAATCCAGCAGGGAAATTTAAACAACCTCTCAGAATACCTCCTCATGACTAGCTGGCCATTACTATGAGTATTCTCCTTTTACGGAAATGCATTTTCATGTCTTTTCTTGTCGCAACGCTGCAAAGCGGCCGTGCCTGTGTGGACAGTCTGCGTTTGAATATGACGCCGGTGCAATGTTTTGGGTTGAGGAATGGCAGCATAGAAGTAGATTCGGTCATGGGCGGCACAGCGCCGTTTTACTATTCTATTGACGGACAGACATTCAGCACAAATCCGGTTTTTGACCGCCTCTGGACGGGAAACTATAAGATCAGCGTACGGGACGCCAGCGGGTGCGTCAGCAGTTGGGATGTCAATGTCACTCAGCCGGAGCCTTTTGAAATCATACTGAGTATTTCGGATTCAGTCGTATTTGCCGGCGAAAAAGTGTCGGCCCAGGTCAGGGTGTTCCCGGACACAACATTAATCGGTAAAGTGTCCTGGCGTTCGCCAATGCCTATTGAAACCACCGGAGAACTCTCATGCCTCATCCGGCCAACACAATCCACGACCCTGGCCGTCGAGATCAGCAACCCGCAGGGCTGCATTGCCCGCGACCAAAAATATATTCATGTAGATGAAACCAGCATCTTTTTTCCGAATGCCATCAAGCCCGGAAGCAGTCAGAATGCCTGGTTCACCGGCTTCGGCGGAGACGGCGTAGCCAGTATCGGTCGTTTGCAAATATTCAGCAGAACCGGCGCTGTCATCTTTGATCGCGAAAATTTTGAACCCAATGCCCCGCTACTGGGCTGGAGCGGCCGATGGTCGGGCCGATATGTGCAGACTGGCACTTATACCTGGATCGCCGAGATCGTCCTGCTGGATGGCTTCCGAATCGTCCGACACGGCACCGTGGATGTGGTTTATTGATTTGGTTATTTGTTGAACTGGTTATTTGGAAATTATTCAACAGTTCAACAAATAACCAAATCCACAAATAACCAGTTCAACAACTCAACAACTACTTCAGCGGTTCCAGATAGGTTTCCGTTTCAAAAACAGGCGTTTCCACCACGGCTTCAATTTCAATTTGCACATCAATATCATCCACGAGGTTATCACTTTTCAGGGCAAAATACCAGGTGCCCTGTAAGGGCGTATAACGCCGCTGAACATCCACACTGACGCCGCCCTGATAGTTCCAGGATTGAAACTCCTTGCCTGCGGCAAATTTTGTCCAGTTGTCATAATCCACGATAGCATACTCCACGTCTTCGCCGGCTTTGGACACTGTCATATCAATCGCCATACCGAGAGCGAAAGCAGCCAGCGCCGTTTCCGGCATGGTGGCCAGCAATTTAACCGAACCGGTTTGCAGTACCTGTGTCAACTTCTGGCTATCCTGTTTTCGCGCCTCCTGCCCGGCTTGCCCGACCGACAGGCGATAAGCCCATTGTGTCGTATTAGGCGGCAGCGTGAATTGCCAGGCATTGACAGAGCGTTTGGTGAAAAATTTGCTGGCATTGACCTGCAAATTACCGCTGGATGGCAGGGTTTCGATTTTTTTACCCACTTCAATACTGCGTTTTAACACCTGAAAATTCGGATACTGGCGAATATCCCAGCCCACGCGCGTATCAAACCGTTTTGACTCCAGCCTGCCCGGAATTCGCTTGATCTGAAAACGGCAAACCTTGGTATTCCAGCCCGATTCAGACACGCGCACCATGTACACGCCCGTACGCGGTATGTCAATGGTTTGGGTCAGCACAGAATCCAGGTCGTAAGCCTGATAAATCAGGTAGTCCGGGTATTGTAAAAATTCAATACGCTTGATGGTGCGCTTGCTCAATTCCTGCACGGTCAGCAGCACCTGATCGCCTTCGGCAAAAGCATACATAAATTCGCTTTGGCCATCCATTTTAAAGGTCTGGTCGGCCACTGAAATGGCCGTTTGGGCCATAACCGGCGAGAGAATGGCGCAGAAAAACAATCCGATCAGTATTTGTTTCAACATAATGAAAATGTACAATCTGTCAGTGAGGACATAAAAATACCCGTTTTGCTGAAATTTCAACAAAACGGGTATTGACCTGATTCCGGCTCAATTACTTGGCCAGTTCCTTGATTTTTTCTTCCAGTTCGAGTTCGTCGCCGGGTTTGTAGGAAAGGTGTTCAAATACAACCTGTCCGTTTTTATCCAGCAACATAGTGTAGGGCGGGTTGCTGACATTCATGGCCTGCATGAGTTCGCGCTGCGAATCGAGCAGCACGCGATAAGGCCAGCCGTGTTTTTCAATAACGCCGCGAACATTGGCGACAGTACGCGCATCATCAATGCTGACGGCAACGATCTCAACGCCGTATTTTTCTTTCCACTCTTCGTGATAATCCAGAAAAGCGTCGAGTTCCTTGCGGCAGGGGCCGCACCAGATCGCCCAGAAGCTGATGACCGTGATTTTGCCGGATTTGGCTAATTCCTGAACGTTGTAAGTTTGCCCTTCGAGGGTTTTAACATTGGCAGAAGGCATGGTTTTGTTCTGTCCAAATGCGGTGCTGAACACCATTGCCAGCAAGGCAACAAGCAAGAATCTGTTCATTATTTATAGTATTTTGCTTTTGTGCAATCAACAGAGATACATGCTGCTGAATTGCCTATTTGAATTAGAGGCCCAAAAATAGGCGGTCTGCATGCCAATGTCCGGTGATTAACAAAGCTTTTATGACCGGCTATGACAATCCTGCAAGAAGCGCACGGTAAAACAGAAAACAACGCCCTATAATTCGTCGTAACGCCTGAAAACCAACCACCCGAAAATACAGAAAACAAGCGCCGCAACAGCCGTCATTTGAACGCCAAAAAAGTTGGTTTCGCTTTTGCCAAACAAGAGCAGCGACGGAAACAGCAAATTGGCCAGTGAAATGCCCACCTTCATCACGAAAGCGCGAACACCGTAGTACATGCCCGCCAGGTTTTGCCCGCCTTCACGTTCGGCCCTGACCACCTCGTCGCCAATAATCGCATTGGGCAAAATACCAAAAATAGCCAGCGGTAAAGCCGTCGCGCCACCCATTGCATACAACAGAGTCGTGCCTGAAAATGGCAGGTTTCGGCTAAGGCTCAAACCCAGGAAAATGATCGAAAACAGCGCAAAGCCCAATAAAATCATGGGTTTTTTACCCCATTTTTTTACAAAGAAATTGATGGGCGCATAAAACAGAAAGCTGCACAAAAAACCCGTCAGGGAAAAGATAAACGCGTATCCGGCATCAAGCCTGAGCATCAAAGTCGTGTAAAAGCCAACACCCAATTGTACAAACGTCAGCGCCAGCCAGTACATGAGGTCTGACAACAAAAACCATCGAAAATTAATGCTGGAAAACACCGCCGTCAAGGCAGAACGCAGGCTGTGTTCGCTGTCGGCTTGTCGGGCATATTTTTTTTCATTCAGGAAAAATGCAGGCAGCAACATAAAAACGGCCGCCACCGTCGCCAGTATCGCCAGGGCATATTGCAATGATTGCGTCGCGGTGAAGCCTTTTGTCTGAAAAACGCTTTGGAGCGCATAACTGCTGTTCCCCAGGATGAAACCAACAGCCCAGGTCAGCGACGTCAGGGTACTAATCAACATTCGGTCTTCCGCCGTATGTCCCAATTCTGCCATGAGCGCAGTGTAGGGAATCACGTAGAAGGCAAAAAAGAAGTAGTAAATGCTGATAATGCCGGCAAGCCAGACAAAATTAGAGGCACTTTCGGACGCTACCGGCGGACAGAAAGCCAGAAAACCCATCAAGGCAAATGGAATCGCTCCCCAAAGCATAAACCAGCGCCGCTTGCCGTACTTTGATGCTTTTCGATCGCTCCAGTTTGCAATGAAAGGGTCAAAAAATGCATCCATCAAGCGCCCGAAAGCACTTAAAATGCCCACCAGCGTCAATATCCCAAGAATAGAATATTGATAAAGAAAAACCGGAAACATGGTTTCTCCACGCTCCGGCGGCATGTAAAAGTAGATCAGCAAATTACCGACAGCAAAGCCCGCCAGCGACCAGCCCAGCTGGCCGAGCGCATATAAAATCAACACCCTGAGCGGCGGACGAAAGGCAACGGCGGTCTGATTTTCCATGCTTTTTTATTGTTGGTTATTTGTTGAATTGTTGAATTGGTTATTTGTGGATTTGGTTATTTGGTTATTTGTTGAACTGGTTATTTGATTCAACTTTCCTGTCTCGTCCTAAAAAAAGTTTACAATGGGTTAGAAGATACTCATTAATCCTAAAGTGACTTGACGATACAAAAAGTATTAATCCTGATTTTGGTTTACACACAAAGCGGATTAATCCTATAGTTC
>JADZBJ010000319.1 GCA_020852155.1 Saprospiraceae bacterium
AAAAATTTAATTCTGCTCGGCGTTAAAATTTTCGCCTTAGAACCCGACTAAGACTGCAAATTTTGCCTTGATCAAAATCAAATTTTCTCTCGTTCGGCTCAAACCCAATTCCCGAACACGCTCTAAATCATTGAAAATCAGGAAAATCAATCCTGTTAATCCTCAAAATCACTTAAATCCTGGTTTACAATGGCCTATTTTTACGCCCCTAAAAGTATTTGTCATTGATTATCAACACTTTAAAACTTCCCGCTTATGCTTGCCAGAATTTCATTCACGATTTTGATGATGGGGATTATCGTTTCGCGCCCGTTTGCCCAAAACGATAGTTGGCATGTTGTAGCCGATCAGATTGACCCGGCTCATTATTTCGGCGTAACAGTCGCCAATGGTATGATCGGACTGGTTTCCTCGCCGGAACCGATGAAAGTCAAGGATGTTGTACTCAACGGAGCCTATGACAATTACCAGCGAGGACGCGTCAGTAACATCCTCAAAGGGTTCAATTTTGTCAACATGAACCTCGATGTGGACGGGCGTCGCATCGGACGCGCCGATATTGCCAATTACCGCCAGACACTCGATATGCGCGGGGCGGAACTGGCCACCACGTACGATGTCGGTGATAAAATCAGTGTTTCACACCGCGTCATGGCCCTGCGGCATCTACCCTACTCTGCCCTGAGCATCATCGAAATTACGGCCAAAAAAGACGTCACCATCACGCCCATGTCCGTGATTGAATCGCCGGATATATTGCAGGATGTGCGCAATTACTACGCCGAAATTGATCGTCCGCACGTGCTCATTCCACTGCTGACTTCCGTTGGAAAATCGCCTACCGGCAAATACACCGTCGCGGCATCCACGAGTTTTATCTTTGAAGAAAAACACGGTTCGGAACCCGATCTTATCCACGAAGACTGGGATTACAGCATGCACTTGCTGAAATTCAATAAAAAACTGAAAGCAGGCGAAACCTACCGTTTTTCGGTTGTTGGTTCCATTATTTCGTCGGCGCACGTGGCTGATGCGCACAATGAAGCCGAACGCCTGACCATTTATGCGGCCCTGGAACGCACCGAGCGGCTCCTGAAACGCCACCGCGGCGAATGGGACAAACTGTGGTCGTCAGACATTCAAATCGAAGGCGATGTTGACGCCACGCGCGACGTGCATTTTGCCATGTATCACCTGTATTCCTTTGCGCGTGAAGGCACGGCATTGAGCCTGTCGCCGATGGGCCTTTCCGGTTTGGGTTACAACGGCCACGTCTTTTGGGATACCGAACTCTGGATGTACCCGCCGCTGCTGGTTTTGCATCCGGAAATGGCTCGTTCCCTGCTTGAATTCCGTTATCAATTGCTGGATGAGGCCAAACAAAACGCCTTTTCACACGGCTATCAAGGCGCGATGTACCCTTGGGAAAGCACCACCACCGGACAGGAAGAAACGCCGGTTTGGGCGTTGACCGGGCCATTTCAACACCATATTTCAGGCGATATTGCCTGGGCGGCGTGGCAGTACTATCTGGTTACAAAAGACAAAACATGGCTGCGCGAGCGCGGTTGGCCCATGCTGAAAGAAGTGGCTGATTTCTGGACCAGCAGGGTTGAGCGCAATGGCCCCGGCCGCTACGACATCATCAACGTTATCGGCGCTAATGAATGGCAGGAAAACATTGACAACAACGCCTTCACCAACGGTATGGCGATCACGGCCCTGCGCTATGCGACCGAGGCCGCCAAGACGCTTGGCCTCGACGCCAACCCGGACTGGGCGCATGTGGCCGATAATATTCCAATATTGAAATTCGCCGATGGCGTAACCCGCGAAAATGCCACGTATGACGGTGAAACGATCAAACAAGCCGACGTTAACCTGCTGGCTTATCCGCTTAAACTGATTACAGACCCGACGCAGGTTAAAAAAGACCTGGATTACTACGAGCCGCGTATGTCACCCGATGGCCCTGCTATGGGCAATGCCATCCTGACAGTATCGGCAGCGCGTGGCGGTCAGGCCGAGCGCGCTTATGATCTCTGGAAAAAGAGTTACCAGCCTAACCGCGTGCCGCCATTTGGCGTGATTGCCGAATGCGCCGGCGGAACAAACCCCTACTTTGCCACCGGAGCCGGTGGGTTTCTTCAGGCAACCATGATGGGTTTTGGCGGTTTGGATATTACGCCGCAAGGCATTGTTCAAATGAAAACGCGTTTGCCCAAAAACTGGAAAAGCATGACCATGACCGGCATTGGCGTTGAGCGCAAGACGTTTACCGTTAAATAGGTTATTCGCCTCCTGAATGCCTGTATGCACAAATAAATCCACATTCAATTCGACCAAAATGAGCATTAAACACCGCATGGACAGATCCGCTCACGCAATCCCTGCTCCATTCAATCGTTTACTGCTCCCGTAACTTTTATTGCGTTATCATGAACAGCACTTACAAACTGCTTACACTCCTGACGCTGCTCCTTTCGACAGCGCTTTCGGCCCAAAAACAAGGCCGTTATTTTGAAATTGCCAAAAACCTGGAAATCTTCGCCAATGCCTATCGCGAAGTCAACTACTCGTATGTGGATGAACTGGATGCCGGAAAACTCATGGCCCAGGGCCTCGATGCCATGCTCGAAGGACTTGATCCGTTTACCAATTATATTTCTGAAACGGATATTGAGGGCTATCGCATTCAAACCGACGGGCGTTACAGCGGATTAGGCGCATCGGGTAAAATGATGGGCGATTACGTGGTCATCACCGATATTATTGAAGGCAGCCCGGCCCAAAAATCAGGACTGAAAGTTGGCGACGCTTTTATCAGCATTGACGGACAGGACGCCAAAGGCCGTACGCAAGAGCAGGTCATGGAATTTTTGCGTGGTTTTCCCGGCACCTCTACTGATCTGGTGATGCGCCGTCCGGGTACGGCCAAAGATTTAAAAATCAAACTGGAACGCGCCGAAGTGGAAATTCCAAACGTGCCGCATTCAGGATTAGTGGCCGATGGTATCGGATACATCAACCTGACAACCTTTTCTCAGGATGCAGGCCCGAACGTGGGTTCGGCGCTGACCAAACTGAAAGACAAATACCCTAACCTGAAAGGCGTTATTCTGGACCTTCGAGGCAACGGCGGCGGCTTGTTGAATGAAGCTGTAAACCTGGTCAATGTGTTCGTTCCGAAAGGCGAACCCGTCGCCAGCACCAAAGGCAAAGTACCGGAGTGGGACATCAACCTGAAAACGCAACACGCGCCCATTGACGATAAAATCCAGGTGGTCGTGCTCATGGACAAACACAGCGCCTCTGCCAGTGAAGTGACCGCCGGTGCGCTGCAAGACCTCGACAGGGCTGTCGTCATGGGACAGCGCAGTTATGGCAAGGGCCTGGTTCAAAACACCAAAGACCTCGGTTACAATGCTAAA
>JADZBJ010000320.1 GCA_020852155.1 Saprospiraceae bacterium
ACCTCGGTTGTAATCCGACCGGTGTGCCTGCTCCAGGCGCAGCAACGGCCACGGATGGTTGCAGTTCGCCATCTATTACTTCGGCCCTTGATCCGATCGTAGTGAACGGTTGTCAGCGCAGCCAAACCCGTGTTTATACCGCCACGGACAATTGCGGAAATACAGCCTCCTGCACACAGGTATTTACCTGGACGGTGGATGTGACTTCTCCAACGTTTACTTCATGCCCGGCTGGCAGCAACCTCGGTTGTAATCCGACTGGCGTGCCTGCTCCAGGCGCAGCAACGGCCACGGATGGTTGTAGTTCACCGGCTATTACTTCGGCCCTTGATCCGATTGTGGTGAATGGTTGCCAGCGCAGCCAAACCCGCGTTTATACCGCCACTGACAATTGCGGAAACACAGCATCCTGCACTCAGGTGTTTACCTGGACGGTGGATGTAACTTCTCCGACGTTTACTTCATGCCCGGCTGGCAGCAACCTTGGTTGTAATCCGACTGGTGTGCCTGCTCCAGGCCTAGCAACGGCAACGGATGGTTGCAGTTCACCGGCTATTACTTCGGCCCTCGATCCGATTGTGGTGAACGGTTGTCAGCGCAGTCAAACCCGCGTTTATACCGCCACTGACAATTGCGGAAACACAGCATCCTGCACTCAGGTATTTACCTGGACGGTGGATGTAACACCTCCGACAATACCATGTCCGGCAGGCGTAACAGTTTCATGTTCAACGAATGTGCCGCCCGCAAACATCAATGATGTTGTTGGAGAAAGCGACCAATGCGGAGGCATTCCGGTAATTACACATACTGGCGATGTAACGACCAATATGACTTGCCAAAACAGATTTACGGTAATACGCACGTACAGGGCTGTTGACAATTGTGGCAACACAGCCACTTGCACGCAGGTTATAACTGTAAACGATCAGACACCGCCGACCCTGACAGTTCCGCAAAATATTACCGTGGATTGTTATGAGGTACCGACTCCAGGTATGGCTATGGCAACTGATAATTGCAGTGGATCTGTAACGGTTACTTATCTCGGACAGACATCAACCCCTGGCGTTTGCCCTGTATTGTACACCCTGACGCGCACGTGGTTAGCGACAGATGTTTGTGGAAATACATCTACAAAGACACAGACCATAACAGTTACAGACTTGTTCCCGCCATTAATTACGGTAAAACCGGCAAACGTTATTGTGGAATGCAGTCCTGAAAATCAGTATCAACTGGATGATTACCTGAATAACTTTGGAGGCGCGCAAGCAACCGACTGCTCGACTATTACCTGGAGTTATGAGGAAATATCCAGTCAACAAGGTTGTGGGAATACATTCAGCAACCGTTATCGTTTCACGGCGACGGACGCCTGTGGAAACTCATCCTCTGTTGATGCCGGATTCACAGTTGTTGACCAAACTCCGCCTGTATTTACAACGCCACCGCAAAGTATCACCAGTTCAATTGACCTGGAAGACCCGACCTGCAATGACAACTGGTACAACTGGCTTGAGCATTACGCCGGTGCAGTTGCCGAAGACAATTGTGGCGAGATCAAACTGGATTGGTTCCTGACATTTGACAGTATGGGTTGTGACTCATGGTATAGAACAGTCAAGTTTGTCGCTACTGATGAATGCTGGAATATGACAACGGCTTATGCATCCTACAATATTGTTGACAACATTCCTCCAGTGAGTTTGCCATTGCCGGACACCATTTTTGTAAATTGCCCGGATGATGTTCCGAATATTTCACAAATACCCTACATTTTCGACAATTACTTTGATGACAAATGCGGCATTATTTTCGATGTTACTTATGTTGAATATGTGGTATATTGTGGTATCGCGAGGACGTTCTATTTCAATGTCACAGACCCGTCAGGTAATTCAACTATAACGTACAACGTCACATTCGTGCCCGAAAATGCCATGTGCGATCCGTTATGTACAGCTGGCCAGGAGGTCTGGGGAGACGCACACGGGGCCGTTGGGTCTTTATTAGTTGCTGACGTCGTAGATTCATGGTTCGGTCAATTTGGCAATATAAAAGCCGGTAATGCCGGCAGGCGTATTGTGATTGACGATGCGGACTGTCTGTACGCCTTGCTGCCCGGAACCGGCCCTGTCAAATATTTACCCGTTGGCGAACATACCACCGATGACTTGTGCCGACTGCCGGGTTCGCTAACAACGCTTTCCGGAGCATTGAACAATTCACTGGCAGCTCAGGTATTGACCCTTGAACTAAACATCCAGGCCAATTATGAAATGTCGGGTAGAATGTTGGGAATGACGCATTTTTGGAATTCGTCGGCCTGCACCATACCGCCGAGCGTACAATCTGCACTTGGAAATGACAAATCTGTTTATCATTTGCTGGCATTGGCAAATGCTTATTTGTCCAAGCAGGGAAATTACTCAGGCAGCTATGGCGCCGATTTGCTGACGGCTTTGAGCAATGTCAATGCGCTCTATGAAAATTGCACATTCAATGACCCATGCGCTGACAGATTTGAACGGCAGGGAAAAACTGCAGAAGTGAGTTCGTCAGAAATGCAGGCGATGCCCAATCCGTTCACGGACATTGTATCCCTGAATGTTGTGATGCCACAATCAGAAAAAGTACAGATAAGTATTTACAACTCGGGAATGTTGTTACAGCAACAATTTAATGTCTTGTCCAATCAGGGAGAAAACACTTTTGATCTGGACTTACATGAATTACCGTCTGGTGTTTATGTGATTACGTTGACGACCAGCAGTACGCTGAAATCCTTGCGTGTAACGAAGGCTAACCAATAATTAGCCTGGTAAAGATGGAGGGGTGTTGCCTGGAAACAGCGCAACACCCCTTTTTTATTTTTTTGAATAAACCGGACGTTAGAGTGGAAAGCTAAGAGCGTATTCGGGAATTGGATTTTGGCCTGCTCTCGAAAAATTCAATTCTGCTCGGCGTTAAAATTTTCGCCTTAGAACCCGGCTAAGCCTGCAAATTTTGCCTTGATCAAAATCAAATTTTCCCTCGTTCGGCACAAACCCAATTCCCGAACACGCTCTAAAGGTGTCCCAGTCCTGTAAGGTAGAATACTCAATTGTTATCCCGGACGGTTTTCAGAAGCCCACACTTGCAAATCTCGTCCCTCCAGCGCTGCAGCCATCATGTTTGGGAAAATCTCGGGAGTGCAGGCAAAGGCAGGAATATTCAGGTTGGCCAGGAATTGCGCGTTTTCGCGGTCATAACCAGGCGCTCCGTCGTCGCTCAAGGCCAGCAGGCAAACCATTTGCAGGCCTGTATTTTTGAGCGCTTCTACCCTTTTTCGAAAGGCGCTGTTATCGCTGCCTTCATACAAATCGCTGATTAGGATGAGTACGGTATCTGCAGGGCGTTCAATGTGCGCCTGTGCGTAACGCAGCGCTTGCGCGATGTCGGTGCCGCCGCCGAGTTGAATGCCAAAGAGTAAATCTACGGGATCATTGAGGTGCTCGGTGAGGTCGGTTACAGCGGTGTCAAATGCGACCAGTCGGGTATTTACGCCCGGCAAAGACGCCAGTACCGACGCGAAAACGCCTGAATACACCACCGACGTTCCCATCGAACCGCTTTGGTCAATCAGCATCCAGACATCCTTCAGCGGGCGACGAATTTTGCGACCGTAACCCACCAGCGTTTCTGGAATAATGGTTCGGTATTCCGGCTGATAATGCTTCAAATTACGCTTAATCGTACCATGCCAATCCACTTCCGAATGCCTCGGGCGGCGTTGTCTGGCGCTTCGTTGCAAAGCGCCGCGTATCGCCTGCGCTGTTTGTTGCTGCAATTTTTGCATCAAAGACTCCACGACTTTTTTCACCACCAGTCGGGCGCTGTCGCGTGTTTCATCGGGCATTAAACGCCCCAATTCGAGCAACGTAGCTACCAGATTGACATCCGGTACGGCCTGTTCCAGGACTTCCGGGTCAAGCAAGAGTTGTTTCTGCAATACGGGATGCCGCATGGCGTCGTGCTGCATGACCTCGACGACCGAATCGGGAAAATAGCGGCGGATATCGCCCAGCCATCGGGCGATGACCGGCTGAGAGGCCCCGCTCCCACCCTTGCCCTTGGCGCTGCTGTAGTCAAATCGTTGTTTTCGTTCGAATTCATACAAAGCACCAAGCGCAGCGTCCATCTGTTTTTCCTGTTCACTGAGCGACTCGCCTGTGCCATCGGCTTCATCAGCCCCCAGAATCAGCCTGAATCGTTTCAGCGTGGACATGGTTATCCGGATTTAAGTGGTTTTAAAGATTTACAGACGCTCGAGAGCAAATTTTTCCCGCAGATTGCGCAGATTTTCAGCGGAATCTGCGGGAAATATACTTTGCCTATTTTTATCGAATGAGGGTGACTTCGCCCTTTCGTTCTAATTGCTCTCCATCACAATCAACGATCATTATCCAGACATAAACATCTACAGGAGCATCTTTGCCGTCAATTTTGCCGTCCCAGCCTTCGTTCGGCCCGCCTGTCCACACCTTTTGTCCCCAGCGATTGTAGATGCGCAATGAAACTACCTTTTCAAATCCTTCATGCTTCACAGCCGAGAAGGATTCATTGTTCATATCGCCATTCGGTGTAAAGGCATTGGGTATTTTCAAATTCACAGGATCACAAGGCGGGAACACCAGCACGCGGTAGGTCAGCGTATCCTTACAACCATTGCCGTCTGTGGCGAATAACATGTAATCCGTAGTTTTATCCGGGGTGGCAATCGGGTCGAAGCAATCCTTGCAACTTAACGGCTCGCCATCCCAGTCATAAATGGCCAGGTTATTCGGCACATCCAGCACAGCGTCATCGCCCAGTTTGATGATGACAGAATCGAGAGAAGGCAAATTCAGGCCATCTACGCCAACCACATTGTAATAATGCAAGGCCGGACAACCATTGATGAAGGTATTTTCAATATAAACACCGGGCGCTTTAAACAGGGAATCAAGCACCTGAACCGAATCGCCGGGACACAACGGGATGGTTTCATGAATAGCCGAATCCAGCACGATCAACTCCTGAATTTCGATGCCAATACAACCGTTATCTTGTTGTATTTCACCAAAATAAATGCCTGGTTCGTCGGTCACTGTACCATACATATTGACAGGATTGCCCTGGCAAGTTGTCCGTGGCGTCAGGGTAACTGTATCTCTCTGCAAGACGGTTACTTTGGTGCTGATATTCTTGGTGCAAGTCGTCGCGCCGTCCACGATGGTGATGGTCAGGAAGTAGTTGCTGACCGGCAAAGTCGGTTGCAGGTATTGTGTCTGCTGATTAGCTTGTGTAATGCCGGGGCCGGTCCAGTTATAGGTAGTGGCCGGTGGGCCGGCAAGCGCAACATATTCGCCCTCGCAAATGGTTTGATCCGGAATATCAAAAGTTGTCAAGCCGCCGAATTTGATTTCATATCGGTGCTGAACCACGCAGCCATTTGGCGTTTTATCTTCCAGAACGAGCGTAATCACCTCGCCGTTGCTCACATTAATGCCAGGCGTGTAAGTCGCCATTGAGCAATCCACACAAGATAAACCATTGGTTGTCAGCCATGTATAGGTATGTCCCGGAACGTTGGTCAAACCAACATCAACCGATGAAACACCGCATTTGCCAATGGCATGCGTCACACTGCTCATGCCGCCGAGCGGAATGGTTTGATCTTCGCAGCCGCAGTTATCCATAGCGGGTACGAAGGCCAGGAGTTTGCACAGGTCGTCGGCGCTCAGGTTAGGCAATGTGCCGTTGATGATGGCCGTCGCTCCGCCAGCCAGTGTCAGGTTGCCCATGTAATTGGTCACCAATTGGTCGGTAGCGTCCACCTGCCCGTTTCCGTTGATGTCGAGGTAAATTTTGATATTCGGATTGAATGCCGAGCCGCTGCCGATGTTTTCCAGTTCAGCAGAAAAATTCAGCGATCCGCCCGTTTCTGATGTGGAGAAATTATTCAGTCGCAGGTTGGGGTTCTGCGCATTCAATGGCAGGAATGTCTCGCCGGTGGCCACATAAACATCGCAGTTGGCATTGATCGTCGGACAGAACACTGATTTGCGTTCGCGCGTTTGCAACACAATAATCTTGTCGCCGCATCCGGCCGGGTCGTCGTACTGTACTTTAAAGTTGAATGTAAATGCCTGACCGACGCCCAGATTGCCCGGCAGGGGCAATTGCAATTGCTGACCGATCTGTTGCGGCGGGCCTGCCGGTGCGCTGCCGTCAGGATCGTACGAACCCGCGACATAAGAGATGCCGGCCGGCAGAATAATGTAAATACTATCCGTGGCCATCGGGGTGCTGCCCATGACGATGGTCGCTTTGAGTTCTGTATTTTCCGCGCAATCAACAGAGCCGGGCGGCGTTGCAAAACCAAGGTTGGCCTGCACGTTGTAGGATTCTGTCAAGCCTTCCAGTTGGAGTTTACCGCCGGGTTTTCGCGTGATATTGGACAAAGCGCCACAGGAGCGGACGGCTTCAGTGCCATAAAACATCTGCGAATTGGCCACAAAACCGCACTGCGTTTCCACCCTGAAACGAATTTTAAAACGATCGAGCGGCTCGTCTTCGGCGCCGGCCAATCCATTGGGCAGGTTGGGCGTCCATTCCCAGACATTGCCGGGCTTTTGCACCGGATTACCCATAGCCGTGTACGATACGCCTGAAGGATATGACAAACCGGATGAGTTGGGCACAATCACCATACCGGGCGGCAACAACACGGACGCTACGACGCCATAAGCCACACCGTCGTCGGCATTGAACACTTCAAATTCGATATAATCCGACTCATCGCACATGGACAATACTGTGTCTTGAACGATCAGGTTGAGGTCGAGTTCGGGTTTGATGGGTGTGATGATGAATTCCTTTTTCTCGCTGCCGCAAGTATTGGCGCCTTGTGTGAATGCCAGCGGATCGCAATCCCAGCCATAATGCAAGGTCACCGTAATCGGATCGCATATTTTGCTCTTGGCGACGATCTTGAAAGGCGGCTGACCAAATGGGTCAATATTGCCCAACTGAAAAACGCCACCGGCCTGAATAACCGGATTGCCCGAGGGCTGTTGTAAAATTTGAATATCCTCCAGCAAGCCGTTGGCTTCAACCCACAAATAGGCATTGTCCGCGATGTATTGCGTGTTATTTCTGATGAAAAAGTTGGCTTCAAAATTCTCACTCGGCAGTTCGAAAACCGTACCGCTGAGAATCATGTTCAACTCGGCGCTACCATTCTGGAAACCGTTCGGGTCGCTGTTGGTATAGGTTTGGTCGGTCGGGTCATGGAAGCATTTATCCTTGTATTTTACCCTGATTTGAGAAGTCAGGGTCGTATTTCCGGCATAACTACACGCCTTACCGAATTTCGAACTGATTTGAATGCGATAGCCTTCATCTAATGGTTTTGCAAAGAAAGAACTGATGTTATAGCGTTGCAGACCAGATACCGGCGTCGGGGTAGCTAAAGGTGTTAATCCGAATTTTTGATCGTTTTCCTGTAAATTCAGGAAATCCACCTGGCTGGAAATATGCGGCACACCCTGCGGGAAATTTTGCCGATAATCAACGATACTGGTCAGGTTGCGCACTTCATTCGGGAACATATTGCCGCGTGCAATGCGAATCATGTACACAGCGGGTTGTTTGGCTTCGGTCGTGTCGCAAGGCCCGATGGCGTAAACTGGCGGTGTAAATTCTTCAATATAACCTGAGTATTGGTTCGGCATGGTGTCTGTCGGAATGCAGCCTCCGAGCGTCCAGGCCAAAACGTTATCAATACCGCAGGCCTGTGTCCTGAAATTCACCAAAGGCGGCAGGCTGGTCGCGATCAACGGCACAAAATTCATCATGAATTTATAATCCGTGGAGATCAAAATCGAGTCGCCCTGTTTCGGGATGTAGCCGTTGCAATTACCCGCGAGGTCTTCAAAATTGACTTCGTACTGATCGAACATGTTGGCCACAATATCCACAGGACTTGGCGGACGAATATTGGGCGGCGTGATCGTATAAAGGTGTTGGTCGCTACGGATGGTCGGCCCATTCAGCGGGCAGGTTTTCTGTTGGCCATCGGCAGTGAAAATTTGCAGGTTACTGCCCAGGAAATTCAGCAGCAAACTATCGACAAAACCTGGTTTTGCGGCATCAATGATGAAACCGTCGCTATCAAATTTACCCATATCGCTGAACCAGGTTTCGTTGAAAATTCGAAACGCCAGTTCGGGCAATGTGCCTGCAACAACTTTTGCGCCTAATTCAGTGCGCATGGTATCGCCGACCATGTATCGGTTGCGGCGAATATTCGGGTTGGTGGTAATGGTTACCGGCTCATCCGCTTCGCGGTTATCGTCATCGTCTTTTAAGCCCAGGTTGGTGCGATAAGATTTAAAACTCAATTTCGTGAGGTTGCCGCCGCCAATGCCGCCGCCACCTCCACCGCCGCCGCCGCCACCTGCGCCACAGGTGTTGTTGACCGTAAGCGGGAAGGCATCGCAGGCCGTCAACGCGCACTCAAGCGGCGTGTTGACAGTAGGCACAATGGCAGAAGTCATTTCACTGATGAGCACACAATTGTCGCACATCGTTCCCGGAGGGAAAATAGTAAAATCGTCGCCGCTGTCCGGAGGGTTCGGAATGGTTTCAACACAATTAACCGACGTATCGCATTCGTATTTCAGGCAAAAACGACCAAACACGGAATCGGTAGCAAAAGGCAGGGGGTACAGGAGATCAACCGTTGTATATTCGCCCTGAACCGTACTTATATCCGTGGAAAGGGGCGATTTCCCGCCCAAAACCAACGAGCAGGTCGGGTCCCAGTACAAGCCCCAGGGAAGTTTAAACTGCACCTTCAAAAAGCCCGTTGCGGGGGCTAACAGCCGGCTTGACTGCACGGAATAAATCAGTGAATCGTACACGTCGCCATCGTTGAGGCATTCTCCTATATTATAAGAAACAGACGCGCGCACATCGGATTTATTCGGGGGCAACAAGAATTGCCCGCCGTTAACGAGGCTGTTTTGCGGACATAGTTTCACATATTGGTATCGGGCACGCAGTCGTGGTGGTTTGGAGGCGC
>JADZBJ010000321.1 GCA_020852155.1 Saprospiraceae bacterium
CACAACGACCCTTGCATCGAGGTTGCTCTTGACCGTACCTGCCGGATAAGAGAGGTAATCATATATGGTGCGCGTATTTAGAAAATATGTTTGAGCATTCTGATCTAGTTAAAAAACCTTATAGTCATTCACTGATTTATCTGCATTATAGGTATATTCATAACCTAAAAATGGCCTCCAGTCAGCAGCGGCAACATTCCAGTTTTCCCTTAAATAAGATACAGCCTGATCATTTGTATTCCTGATGTTTGTTGTCCTTGTACTCGGCAGCCAGTTACCGGAGCTATTTAAAAATTCCGAGACTGAATGAGTCGTTAGCGGTGAATAAGTAAAGTTAATTCGTGTTGTTGCCATATCCCAGTTATTGGTTGCAGAGTTCCATTTCTGGGATTCCAGATAATAAGGCTTGTCTTCGTTATTTTGATAAAAATAGGTTTCAAAATTGGAGTTTTTATAAACGCTGAGTACAGCATTCTGCCAATGGGAAGTAGCTAATCTGTCTTGAGCATCGTATGTGTTGGTATATTTATCACCGTAAAAACCTTGAGCGCCAAACGGGAAATATTTAAAATCATTATCGCTTATTTTTCCAGTTGGCGTATAATTAGTAGCGGTAGTAACAGTGGTATCCCATGAATTTGTAGGGGCATCATATTGCAAGGTGGCATAGAATGTACGATGGCCCTGTGCATCATACACATAAATTGATTTTTCTTTGATCGTATATTGGTTGGTTGCCTGGTCATACTTTTTGTACAACGACTCTATCAATCTGCCATTTGTATTATAGGTATTATACGTACGGCCAGACAAGGTCTCAATTCCGTTGTAGATACTTATGTGTTTTTGTTCTGTTACCAGGCCGTTTGAAAAATAATAAAATGTCTCGCTGGCTGGCAGCAGAGAATCACCGGAATTATCGGCTATATGGTAAACGGAATGAGTAGGCTGCGGAATGCCATTTTGGGCAGATAATAGGTTTATTCCGGCGGCAAAAAGGGTAATGAAGGTGTTTAAATAGAAAAAACGTGTCATATTTACTGGTATTTTTAATGAAATAATCGTAAAAGTAGAACACAACTCACCTCACCAACAAAACATTTCCATTAAGTTTTTTTTCAGTGTTGTCGGCCAACAATACTGACAATGTCCAAACATATACCCCCGCAGTCTGAGGTTTGCCGCGCCAGCGCCCGTCCCAACCGAGGTGTTCAACATTGGGTTCAAAGTCACGGCGTTCAAAACACAATCCGCCCCAACGGTCGTACACCCTGAAATAGTTGACTTTCAGGACACTTCGATCACCATAGACCGTCACGTATTCATTTCGACCATCCCAGTCCGGTAAAAAGGCATTGGGCACGTATATTTTACCTTCCTTTTCAAAGGTCACCAATATCTGATCTGAGGCCGTACATCCTTCGCCGTTGGTAACCGTCACGGCATACAAGCCATCTTCCAGCACCAGAATAGAGGATGAAGTTTGTCCGGTGTTCCATTCATAGGTCAATCCGGGTTGATAATCGCTCAGTGTGAGCGTTTCGCTGTTTTGAATTAACGTATCGGGCGGACCAATATCAACGGTTGGCACAGATGGCGTCGAAAGGGAAACTGTATCCCGGTCAAAGCAGCCATAATGATCATAAACCAGCACGGAAAATTTCCCCTGAGCGCCGGGCGGGACGTTCAACAGCGCGGTAGTATCGCCTGTTTTCCATTCATACAGGCAGATGTCGCAACCTTGCACACCGGCATCGAGAATGGCATCTTCCGGCACGCAAGCAGGAGGAACATCCTGTACGATCTCGGCTGTTCGGGCGCAACGCGTCGTGAGCAGCCAATAATCATTTACGCCTAATGAATTTTGAGATTTATCCGATGACATATTGCTTTGCGAGTGCCCGCCAAACAACAATTCGCCCGTCGGAAGCCTGGCGATACGCGTCAAGGCATCATGGTCGCTGCCGCCGAGGGTCAAATCCCAGGTTTTGCGCATGTAGCGATCCAGCCCGATGAGCCAGTAATCATAGCCGCCTTTGGGGGCGCTGGATTTGTTACCGGAAATACCGGAATCTGTCACACCGCCCAGGACTATCTGTCCCAGCGCGTTGACATCAATCCAGTAGAGATCGTCAAGGCCCGTGCCGCCAAAAGCGTAGTCATTCAGCAACATGCCGTTTTCATTGACTTCGATCAGCCAAAAATCACTGTTTCCGCCATAGAACGGCGCTTTTTTACTGTTTAAACCCGCAGCCGGTTCAGAATTGGAGCCGCCGCCCATCCAGATTTTGCCGTCAGGCGCTACGGTCAGCGCATAGGCGAATTCGCCGCCGCTGCCGCCGTATCTGCGCGTCCAGATAACCTGACGTGTAAACGGATTGTACTTAATAAGGAGAAAATCGAGGCTGCCGTGGGCTGCATCAGCGCCCAGTTCGCCGGAAGCCGGGTCGGAAGCGGTTCCGCCCGACAGGTATAACATCCCGTCGGAAGCCCATTCAATATCGTGAATCTGATCGTAGTTATTGCCGCCAATGGTTTTGTCCCAGCGTTTGTTGCCTTGAAGATCGGTACATATCAACCAAAAATCCTGCCCACCGCGGCCGTTTTCAGTTTTATCGCCACCCGCATCGGAGATGGAATGGCAACCCAGCAGATATCCCGAGCCATCGGGTATTTCCTGCATGGCAAACAATTCTTCCTGATACAGCGAACCGAAGGTTTTGTCCCAGATTTTATTCCCTTGCGCATCAAGTTTGAGCACCCAGACATCCTTGTCGCCGCGCGACGGCTCGGTTTTGTCACCGCCAGCACCTGAATACGAAAAACCGCCAGCGAGAAAGCCGCCGTCCGATGTTTTGATGATATTCCATAGCCGATCATCAGCGTTGCCACCGTAATAGCGTGTCCAGATGGGCAGGCCATTAAAATCAACTTTCGCTATCAGGATATTCCAGGTATAATCATTGGGATTGCCGAAAGTCATGTTCGACTTTGACGAACCGGCCATGATGATGCCGTCGGGTTCGACGAGCAAACCATTCATTTCTTCGTAAGCCTCACCGCCGAATGTCAAATCCCAGTTGACAGGCGGTTGACCATGCAAGTATCCGCAGTGCAGACACAGCAAAGCAAGGATGTGTAATCGGTTTAAACAGGTCATTACGGTAAGGTTGGGAGGATTATGCAGGCAGTGGCTGCTTGTTTGTTTATTTGTTTGTTTGGGGATTTGTTTAATTGGGGATTCGGTTATTTGGGGATTTGGTTATTTGCTATTTTACCATCACACAAAATCAACCTTCAACAATATTCAACATTTCAACCTTCAACAATATTCAACATTTCAACCTTCAACAATATTCAACATTTCAACATTCAACAACTTCAACATTTCAACCTTCAACATTTTCCTTTCCCCAAAAGTAATGCCATTCACAACATTTTTTCGATTTCGTAGATCGAGTTGATTTTTCCTGAAAACAGGCAGTAATAATCCGGGCGATTACTCAACTTCGAAATTTCGGTTGGGCGACCGTCATCAATATGGCTGGCTTTCAACTTTGTTTTAATCGTAAACCACGAAAACAAGTGGTCAAATTGCACCTGATCGCTAAAATATTGCTGCATTTGAGCCAGCATTTTAGGCGCGCTGCTGACAGGGCGGTTAGGACATTCTGTACAAATACCCGGCGCTTCGGGCCTGCAATCGGGCACATCCGCGGTCTGACATTCAAAACGCGGCAAGGCTTCGTAACTGATTTTATGGTGGGTATAAGCAACAGACGACAGCGACAGCCAGCCGCTCAACCCAAAGGGCATAATGGAGCCAAAAGGCCCGTCCATAACCGTCAGTCCCTTATCGGCAAATGCCGCCGAGCGCAACATGGCTATTTCCGAAATTTCGTGTGTAACAGCCAATTCTGGTAATTGAAATACCCGATTCACGCCGTTCAGGGCTGCATAAGTGGCATTGATGACCACCGGACTTTCCACTTCCGTCACTACCCCACCCTGTTGCTGAATTTGCATGGCCCAGGCGTTGCCTTGTGGTCGGGCATGAATAATGCTGGATTGTAACGATAGAGAAATGGCCGACGAGGCATTCACCTGCGTGGAATAATATTCACCCAGTTTAACAGGATCAAACGAGTGTTCTTCTGTGCGGTAAAGGGCTTCAAGCCGATGGAAATTGAATAGCGGATGCGCCGAAACGCGCTCACAACGAATATTCAGGTAGTCACAGAAGCGTTCGAACTGCAAGGCGTCGGTTAAAGAGCCGAAGCGATCAATGGCATAAAATTTTTCAAAATGATCGTTGACAAAGGCTTTGTGTTCAGTGGTAAAGCGCTGCTTGTGCTCGTCGCTCAAGGCGGCTGTTGCTACACTGCGCGGGTAGTGATAACCACTGTGCAGTCGCGCCTGATTGACTAAAGAGGCTTTTTGAAACAGGCGGTTTTCTTTTTCCAGCAGCAGCACGCTCGCTCCTTTGCGAGCCAGATATAGCGCGGAATAACAGCCAAATATGCCACCGCCAACGACGACAAAATCAAATTTTTTCAACTGCGTTCAATTTGTTGAGAGCGCGCAAAGATGATAAAGTTTCGCCCAAAGCGTATGCTTCTAAGCGGTTGTGCTGGATTTTTACAGGATAGGTAAGTTCCGCCGAACCCCGTTCGGCGCAGCACGCACGTACCGCCGAACCCCGTTTGGCGCAGCACGAACGTACCGCCGAACCCCGTTCGGCGTGCCCCGTTCAACGACCACCCGTAGAGTCGCCGAACGGGGTTCGGCGGTACGTGGCGGGTAGTAGAGGCTGCCGAAAAATTTTAACACAAAAAACCCGTCTTTAAGCGGCGTAGAGAAAATACTTTTCGTTACATTTGTCAACCAGAATATTCTATTGGCTGTACAGCCCGAAACGTTTCTATTATTTATTGATTAAATACCGGGCCTCGTAGATGAAATATCCGACGCCTGACCTTAACAGGACTCGAAAATCCTGGCAATCCCCAAATCCAGTTAATCCTGATCCGGACACGTTTTTTCACGCTTTCTGATGCAAATCAGTTTCCCTTATCCCCCTGTTTTCATTTCCCTCTATCGCTGGTGAGCGTCTC
>JADZBJ010000322.1 GCA_020852155.1 Saprospiraceae bacterium
GGGTGTTTCAATCAGCAGTCCCCGGCGCGTGATCGGATAGGCCAGCCTGTGGTGGCCAATAGCGCGCAGGTAACGAAAAGGATTGGCGACAAGTCGGCCCAGTTTAGAGGTGCGGGCGAGTTGTTCTACCCGATTCAGGGCTGAGTTCAGGTCTTGCATAAATTTTTTGCCGTTTGAAAGGCCGGGCAAAGGAACGGCTCCCAAGGTGTTTCCTGATGCACTGGGGTTGAACAATTTTATTTTCCCGCAGATACCACAGGAAATCTGCGGGAAAATGTTTGGTAATGCGCTTTATCACTCCGCCTGAATCTTCCCCGCACCAATATTCTTTCCTTCCGCACTGATGTGGTAGAAGTAAATGCCGGGTGTGAGTTTCAGGCTGTTCAGTGTACATGACTTTCCGGTAAAGTCCTGTTGTTTGACGCATTTGCCCAGCACGTCACAGATACGAATGGTGTATTGTTCCGGCAGGTTGTCGCCACTGACCTCAAAGTTGATCGTCTGATCGAAAGGGTTGGGGTAGGCGTTGATCTGGTATGGCGTTGATGGGGTAGGGTGGGTGGCGACTAAAGGATTAAGGGTTCTCTTGATGAGATTTTCTGGATAACATAGATAAAGTCTTTGGTCATGTAAGACTTTCATGACATCTCCCGTAATGGGTATTCCGTTTACTGTGGAATAAATCATTTGCTGAAGGTAATTGTCGGCATCTATTTTAATTAAATTATTATTGAGACAATACGCATTGCCTTGGGCATCGGATGTAATAACTCCGTTCGGATTGTTAGATAAGTTAATCGTAGAAAGCGATAAATTTCCATTGGTGTTGGTAAAAACATGCAAACCAACTTTGAAATTTTGGTAGTCTCTGTATAGAGCATATATTTTCCCATTATTAGTAGTTTGTATACTAATGTATTCCTGATACGTTTCAAGGTCCTTGATTTTGGTCGTTGTGTTCTGATTTTTATTGTACAAATATAAATCACCTCCCGGGTAGTATAAATTTCCATCAATGTTGACATGTCCCGGATAGTTGTGTATAGAGTTAAACATATCTGGCGGGTTGGTGGATTGCCAGGTTAAACCTTCATCCTGGGAAATCCAGAGTTTGTAAGATGAACCTCTAGAGTAAATATACATAACATGACTATTTCCTGCCATTACCCTGGAATAATTTGTAGATGGATGGATTTCAGCAAGGTTCAGCACCTGTTGCCATGAAGTACCATTGTCTACTGAACGAAATACTGCATTATTTTCTGCAATAGCGACCAATATGCCATTCTTATTGATGTTCAGTGATTTTATGATTAACTGGTCGTTATTAGCGGTGATATAGTACATATCCCAGGTTTGACCGTCATCAGTGGAATATTCATAGCTTCCTCTGCGAACAGTTTTGGCATAAATATTATCGGCAAAATCTGAAAGTATATCCGTAACTGTCGGTGAAAAGATGTCTGAAACTACGTCTGTCCAGGTATTCCCTCCATCTTTAGAATAATTAAACGCTGCATTAGGCGCGCCGTATTGATACCATGAGGTGTCGTTTACACAATGGAAATTTCCCGCATATTTGCTAAATTTTAGATTATCCTCCCATGTCAAGCCGTTGTTTTGCGATGAAATGGTTCTTTTATTCCCGTGAAACCACATCTTACCATTTTCGAGTATGTTCATACTGTTCAATGTATTGATGGGCTGAAGATTGGAATATACATTCTGCCATGTATTGCTGTTTCCAGTTAAACGATCCACTTTTGTATAATCCACATGAAACAAGTCGCCTGTATATGGATTTATAACAAGACTATAATAAGACTCAAAGCTTGAACCTATCAGCGAAGTTTCTCCTGATATTTTAAATCGCCTTAACCCTGAATTTGTATAAAGATAATTAACATCATCATTGTAAGTCCCAAGAAAATTTACAGAGCTGCCTAATTGTATACCGAGATTTACAGGCGTCCATGTATCTCCATGATTTTCAGAGTAATATATTATTCCCTGAAAGTTTGAATTTTTTACCGCCCATAATTTATTGGAGGCATCTGTTGAGATATTATAATTCGAATCAAATAAAGGCCAGTTTCTATTAAACCAGGAATTGGTCGCCGCATCGTAACGATAGAGTTTGCCATTGACAATGATATAAATTGTACCATCTTTTGAGATGGTGGATTTATTAACCAAACCAAGGCCGTTTAGTCCGTTTACGCAGAGTTCCCAAGTCGAGCCATTATTTGTAGATGTATAGATGTTATTATTGTAGCTAATAAAAATCTTCCCATTAGCATCGTGTGCAAATGCCACGGCAACTGCCGATCTGGTTGGGCCGTTTAGTGTCTCCATAACAATATTTTGCCCCGGCAAACTAGTAGCCATGATGCAAAAAATTACTGCGATCGCGAAAGTGGAAAGATGTTTTTTCATGATAAAAAAGTGTGAGGGATGAATGAACAAAAGACAAATGACTGAAAATTGGATTAGCCAAGCCTAAGAATCAAATTTATGGTTAATATTGGCTACATGCTTTATTCTGTCCTTAAAATCAATACTATTTGACTAAAAATAGCCAAATTTTGCCCTGAAACAAAACATCATGGGAACTTACACTGAATGCAAGTACTCCCATGATGTATGTTTTAGTTCCGCTGCACGTGGTATCACTCCGCCTGAATCTTCCCCGCACCAATGTTTTTTCCTTCAGCACTGATGTGGTAGAAGTAAATGCCGGGTGTGAGTTTCAGGCTGTTCAGTGTACATGACTTTCCGGTAAAGTCCTGTTGTTTGACGCATTTGCCCAGCATATCGAATATCCGAATAGTGTAATGCTCCGGCAGGTTTTCGCCATTGACCTCAAAGTTGATCGTCTGATCGAAGGGGTTGGGGTAGGCGTTAATCTGGTATGGCGTTGATGGGGTAGGGTGGGTGGAAACTAATGCGGAAGTGCTTCTTTCGATCAAATGCCTAATCCTGCCAAAAAACAAATGTTTATCTTTGGAAACATGGAATCCCTTAATTGACTCAATTGAACCGCCGGGGATAGTGTACATCGGAGTTTGAACAACCCCGTTTGAATCAATTTTTGACAGCCCAGCACTATGAAGAACATATACATTACTTTCTTCATCAGGTTTTAGTTGTATTGGCCACCCGGCAGTATAAATAGTAGAAGAAGTGTAGCCTCCATTATCAGGTGAAAATTTATAAATGGTTCTGTAAAGTCCGGGAGATGGCGGGAAATGTTGGAATATCATGTACATATTACCATTGTTAGTACAGGTGATATAATCATAGGTATCAAAAGATGTTCCGGAAAAGATTAAATTAACCGTATTCTGATTTTTATTATACAGATAAATGGAATGATCAGTCTGCGCAAAAAATAAATTCCCTTCAGAGTTAACACTGCTTAAGAACATTAGTGTACTATTACTCAAAAACTGAGTAATGACTATCGTCCATGTTTTACCATTATCATTAGATCTATAAAATTTTCCTGTGCTGCCAACACTGGCATACAAATATAAGACATGGCTGGGCCCGGAAAAAATTTCAAAATTTGTAGCGGTCGGGAAGGCCTGTTCAAAGTTAAATACTTGTGTCCATGTGGCACCATTATCAATTGAACGGAATACAACATTGTTCTCTGCAATAGCAACCAAAACACCATTGTTATTCATTTTTAGTGCTTTTATAGACAATTGGGAATTACTGGTAGGATGTATATAAAACAGTTCCCAGTTTTGTCCGCCATCTGTGGAGCGTTCGTAACTATTCTTCCATAATGTTTTAGCATAGATATTACCTGCCTGGTCAGTAAGTATATCCGTAGCTGTTGGCAGAAAAATATCAGCGATAACATCTGTCCAGGTTTGCCCACTGTTGGTTGTGTAATTGAATGCAGCATTCGAGGCTCCATATTGAAACCAGATACTATCATTTACACGATGGTAACGACCGGCATATTGGCTGAATACTGGAGCATCTGTCCAGGTTTCTCCATTATTTTGAGTGAAAACAGTCCTCTTATCGCCATGTATCCACATTTTGTTACTGTCTAACACTGATACACTTAATATGTTATTTATAGGAGTTGAACCAGTATAAACCGTTTCCCAGGTATTGTCACTTTCCCTTAATCGGTAAATACTGGAGGAATTTACATGGAATAAACTACCCGTAAACTTATTCAAAGCAAGGTTACTATAACTGCCAGTACTCATCAATATTTGCGTTGATTCTCCTGTGATTTTAAACTTTTTTAACCCCGTAGTAGTCAACAGATAATTGGATTCATCGTTAAGGGTTCCTAAAAATGTAAAATAACCAGATGGCTGAGACCCAATGTCAATTGTCGTCCAGGTATCGCCCTGATCTTCGGAGTAATACAAAAGGCCATCAAAGGAGTAATTGCGCACAGCCCACAACCGGTTCATCGTATCTGTGGTAATAGCAACTTTATCAACATTTATTGGCAAAGATTTATTGATCCATATGTTATTGACTGCATCATAAAGATAAAGTTTGTAATTATTAAAGGTATAAATGGTGCCATCCGGCGATGTTGCCGCTGTAAAACTCGATCTCAGCGAATCTATCCCGTCCATACATGTTTGCCATGTAACACCATTGTTTGAGGAGGTGTAGATTTTATAATTGTAATTAATAAAGACCTTCCCATTGGCATCGTGAGCAAAAACAGCGGCATTTGCGGAGCGTGTAGGCCCGTTCAATGTTTCCAATGCGAGCACAGTTGTCTGGCCCTGAACGTTCAGGGTGATCCAGCAGAAAAAAGAAATAAGCGGAAGAAAAATGAAATGTTTTGTCATGGTAAAATGATGAAAGGTTTAGATGAATAGACTGAATGCAGAAGAATGCATCAGTAGTTTGCAGTATCAAATCTATGAATGCTGTAAATTTCAGACAAATCATTTCCGGGAAAATGTATCGAAAAACAATTTCTGACTAAAATTGGCCAAAATGATCTCATTTTTGCGCTTGATAACATTTCTTTTGTTGGATTTTCCCAACCCATCACCTGTCCATCGTATGAAAAAGCACACTTTTACACTCTTGTTGTCTCTTTTGGCCCTGTTGCCCATGCGCATTGACGCTCAGTTCGACCTGACCATGCAGGCCTGGTACTGGGATTATTTCACCGGCCCGAACTTCGGTAACTGGTGTACGCAACTGAATACCAAAGTGGATGGCCTGGAAGCCGCCGGTTTCAAACACATCTGGTTGCCGCCGCTGTCGCGCACCAGCACGCCCAACAACTACACCAATGGCTACAATCCGATGGATTTGTACGACCTGGGGCAGTATGGCGCTGAATGCGCCTGGGGCAGTCGCGCCGAACTGAATACACTGGTCAGCAACCTGAATTCACGCGGCATGGATGCCGTTTCGGATATGATCTACAATCACCGCGACGGCGGAAAACCGGAGAAAAATCCCGCAGTTAAAACGTTTATCACCAATACGAGCAATTCATCGGTATTCCCGAGCGACCGCTTTTTCTGCATGATTCCGTTGGGGTCGGCAAACTTCGGCAACAATGGCGCTGGCGACTACTATGTGAAAGTCGAATCCAAATCGCACAACTACGGGGCATTTGAATATAAATTCTATGCGCGCACCAACAACTCGGGCAACTACATCGGCTCCGTCATCGAAAGCGAACCCAATGGCGGCGCATTTTGTGTGGCTAACCCGCAACCCAGTCAGGTGTACAACTTTGGCTATGATGTTGAGGCTACCTTGTACGATTGGGATGGTTGCTGGATAGATGAATACAAAATCACGCTTAACAGCGGCAATTTCAATGCCACCGACGATACGCTGTTTATCTACATGAGTCCGACGTATAACTCCTGTCCCGGCGGCAATTGCTACTCCGATCATTACATCAAGGAGGTTTATAGCGCGCCGCGCAACGCCAACATCGTGAATGAGGTGGAATACTGGACGTACACGAATTTTAACGGTATGCCCAGCGGTCAGGGCGGCATGAATTACAGTGCTTTTCGGCCTAATGATAATACGGCAAATACTGAAAATCTGTCCTGCCCTGAAAACTGTATGCTCTTCTTCTATGATTACGACCAAAGTCAAACCAGCGCCATCAACGGGCTGAATGCCTGGACGAACTGGCAACTCACCCCGGCGGCTTCAGGCGGTGTGGGCATCGGCGGCTTGCGATTAGATGCGGTCAAGCACTTCCCGGCTTCGTTTGTGGGGCAATTGATGAATTATCTGGATCAACAAAACCACGAGCCGGATATGATGGTCGGTGAATTTTTCGACTATTCAGCCACGGCACTCAATGATTGGGTCAATGCCGTTTACAGCAGCATGAATCCGGGTAATCCGATCAAAATAAAAGCGTTCGACTTCGCCCTGCGCGATGCCCTTCGAAACAGTTGTAACTATGGCAATGACACCCGCAATATTTACCATTCCGGTATGGTGGACGGCGCAGGCGGCAGCGGCTATAATGTTGTGACCTTTATTGATAACCACGATTTGCGGCATTCCGGGTTGAATATTACCCAAAAAACCAACCTCGCCTATGCGTATATCATGACCAACAACCGCATCGGTGCGCCCTGTATTTTTTACCCGGATTATTACGGTATTCAGGTCGGTTCCGCGCCGCTGATTAACCTGCAATCGGAAATTAATGCACTTTCAGCCCTGCACCAGACATACATCCTCGGTTCGGCGGATTATCGCTACCTGAATGATTACGGGTCGTCGTTCACGCAGTGGCCCGTTGGTTCGGAAGGCTCCACACTGGTGTATCAACTGGCGCCCAACAGTTCGGGGAAAAATGTCATCGTCGCCATCAATTTCGGCGGGCCGATTGACATTTATCAGAAAATTTACACAACAGGGTGGGGGACGCCCAATGGAACCTACTATCGCGACGAACTGGGCAATTCCGATTTCTATTTGCAACAAGTGACGAATAATGAAATCCGCAATAAACTGCCAGCCGCTTCATACACCGTTTTTGTTGAAAGCGATGCGGCAGCCCCGGTCGAACTCAAAGATTTTACAGCTGTTCCTGAAAACAACGATGTACGCCTGAAATGGCAAGTAGAAACGGAAAAATCATTCAGTCATTACGACATTGAACGCTCCTCTGGCGATGCTTTTCATTTTGAAAAAATCGGCCGTGTACAAGCCACAGGCGACCAGTCGGCCTATCAATGGCTGGATAAAAAACCGCCCGTCAATACGACATTATTTTATCGCCTGAACATGACCGACGCCGATGGAACATCCGCCTATTCGCCGGTCAGGCAAGTGGAAATTGAAGATAAAAATTTGATATTCAATATTTTACCGAATCCTGGCAAACATGCTGTGCTGGAAATCACCAGTACAACGGCCCATGATTTTCAGGTTCAAATATCGGATGTGCAAGGGCGAATCGTATGGGAACAAAACCTGAATTCCGACCATGACGCCACCATACGCCAGGCATTACCGACCGATTTGAATGATGGTATTTACATGGTTCGCATTACATGGCCCGGCGGACAAAAAACGTTGCGTTGGTCCCGCCCCCGGTCCCGGTAGGGTTGGGGCTTGCCCCCAACCCCGCGTGCCCCCAACCCGGCGCCCAACGTATGCACAAATGAAAAAACGGCATCCCCCCGCAGATACCGCATAAAATTCGCGTCATCTGCGGGGCAATCCGCCCCATCCGCGCAACAAAAACCACCATCAAAACAAACTCAACTGCTGCGTTTTAAAACGCTCATGCAGATCAAGGTTAAACGGCGGCATTTTCTTGTCCTTCAGGTACTTCCCTTTAGCCACCTTGAACTGCGCATTAATAATATCCGCGATTTTGCCTTCCCCCCGCATACGCACCCCCGGGCGCGAGTCAGAAAGTTGACCGCTGTGCACATCCCGGATGCGGTTGAGCACCCTGTCCGCGCGGTCAGGCATGGTTCGTTTGAGCCAGTCCTCGAAAATCAGCGCCACGTCGCCGTTCAGGCGCACCATCGTATGACCGACGCCCAGTGCGCCGAGTTCGGCTACTGTTTTGACTAAGGGCAGAATTTCGTGGTCATTCAACCCCGGAATAATCGGAGCCATCATCACAAACACCGGGATGCCAGCCTGAGCGAGCGTTTCAACGGTTTTCAGGCGTTGGCGAACGGTCGCCGTGCGCGGTTCCATGAACAGGCGCAACTCCTCTTCCAGTGTTGTGATGCTGATCGCGACATGCACCAGATTTTCCGAAGCCAGTTTTTGTAAAATATCCAGGTCGCGCAGGATGAGGCTGTTTTTCGTAATCAGGCCGACCGGATGGCGGTATTTCCAGAACACTTCCAGGCATTGTCTGGTCAGTTCGAATTTGCGTTCAGCGGGTTGGTAAATATCCGTGTTGCCGGCGAACATAACGGGCGCGGCTTTCCAGGTTTTCTTTTTCAGCGTTTGTTCCAGCAGTTCGGCTGCATTGCGTTTAATCAGGATTTTTCGTTCAAAATCCAGTCCGGCCGAGTAGCCCCAGTAAGGGTGCGTATTTCGCGCATAGCAATAGATACAGCCGTGTTCGCAGCCCTGGTACGGATTCAGGCTCCAGGGCATTGGAATGTCCGGACTTTCGACTTTATTGAGGATCGTTTTCGGATGCGTCTCGATGAATTCGGTGCGCAATTCGGGCGTTTCCCATTCGGCTTCGGCCAGCGCCCAGTCAATGGGCGAGGCATCCCTGACTATTTTTTCGTAGGGCGAGGGCGGGTTGATTTGAGCGCCCCTGCCTTTGAGCGATGGAGTTTTTTTCATGGGGATTGGGAAAGCGCAGGAGAGCGTCTCATCAGTCATAAAAACGAGCAAATTAGATTAACCGCGAATAACGCTAAATACGCTAAATTTCTGATTTTCAATATTTTGCGTATTTAGCGTTATTCGCGGTTAATCATAAAAAGCAGAGAATTACTACTGATGAGACACCCTCCTACATTAAGGTATTTATTCGCCGGGCCAGAAATGTTCGGCCACCTTACGGAGGTATTCGCCGGATTTGGCTTTTGAACTCAGGAAAAGCGACGCCCGGCAGCCAATTTCGTAGGGACAATCCTGAAAGATAGCGTCGGGTTTGTTGTCATGATCCAGGTCGCCATACCAGAGCAGGCGGACGTTGGGCGAAATTTCAGGCGCTGCCGTGGCGAACCATTGCGTCAGGTTTTGAGTGGGCAAGGATTCCTGCATGTAATCAATCAACGTCAGTTTGTAATCGTTGACGAGCACCGTGCCGTTTTCAAGCCGGGCACAGCCGGTAGCGGCCAACCCGTAACTCGGCTTGATGATCGTATCGTTCATGTCATTGCCTGGGTAAATGGATTGCATCGAACCGGGCGTCAGCATGTCGCCGTAATACGAACTCTGGAGGTCAAAAATGCCCAGTGCGCCGCAGTAACCTTCTTGCAGCGGCGTTGTGCTGGCAATGATGAATTTGCTTTTGGTCGGTTGATTCGTTTTCAGGGTGAAAATATTTTCACCGAACATATCATTGCTCTCCTTGACGTAGCGAACTTGTACGCGGCGAATTTCGTCGGCAAAAGAATCACGCTGATAAATGCCGTAGAACATCATCGGCGGGATGCTGGTGTAGGCTTCGCCAAAAACGTATTCATCTTCGTACATGAGGGTGGTTGTGCCCGTCAGGTAGGTGCCGAATGCCCAGCCTGTTTTGTCTTTGTACGAGACCTTGAGCCACGGGCCCCAGGGCGCATTTTCGTCGGTGGAGTCGGCTGAAACCCACATGCCATTTTCCCAGACCTGAATGAACTTCACCACGGTGCCCTGCGGCAAACCAGTGACTTTTTTACCATTGACGTCGGGCGTTTCACGCAGGTTCAGCGTGGTGGCGGTCACCACCATTTCCTCCGGGAAATACGTGGATTGTGCAGAAAGCAGTGCACAGAAAGCAGATAAGATAACGGATAAGAAGGTTTTCATCGCAATGTTAGACCCAGATTTACGTGATTTAAAGATATGCAGGATTGATTTTCCTGATTTTCAATGATTTACCAACGCGAATCATTAAAAACCACTGTGGGTTGACCATAAATATGAAAATCAATGCGGCGAAGGTAGGCCGTAACGGCGATAAAAAAAACGGGCGGCGGTGAAGATTTGAATGGTGTGGTGGGGAAAAGTCGGCGGGATGATTGGCGATGTGGCTGTTGGGTATTATTTTTGCAGGGTTGTCCTGACCCGTTGAAGCATCTCTCCGGTTTGCAGTTTATCACCTATTGTGGATAGGCGCGATTGTTTGGGTGATGAAGTGAATTTTTTGGGGGGAGTTGGGGGGCGGGAAAGAGCAGTTGAATGCTATTTGATAAACCCAACACACTTTCAAACACATTTGGTTATGCAGACGCACATCCGGTAGAATGGCAGAAATATGCAAATACTATACAGTAGATACTTGGCTATTGATGTCGATCCTTGTGTAGCACTAGATGAAGTTTGCAGACACTTATAAATCAAAAGTTAATCATGGTTAGCAATATTGAAAATATACAGCAGATTAAGAAAAAACTAAATATTGAACTACAGAAAGAAAATTCTGATAATGATCTTATATTATTCCTATCACACCAATTAGCCGAACTTGACGAGACTCATGTCAGGTTTTCTGTGGATGCTGGGGTAATAGACAGACTAGGGCAGGAACTTGTTGCAAGGCAGGAGACTGCTGTATCTGAGCTAGTTAAAAACGCTTATGACGCTGACGCAACTAAGGTTACCCTAACTTTTATTGATTCAAAAGAGATTGGCGGAACTTTAAAGATAAAGGATGATGGAGACGGTATGACCAGAGAGGAGTTAGTCAATGGATTTATGCGCATTTCATCAACTGATAAGGTGCATAACCCTTATTCTAGGGCCTTTAGAAGAAAACGTGCAGGGCAAAAAGGCATAGGGCGATTTGCAGTTCAACGATTGGGAAAGAAGCTAACAATCATTACCCAAACTCGGGAGTCCGAGCAAGCGCTGAAATTGTCCATTAATTGGGATAATTACGTAGGAGACACAGATTTAGTATCTATTTCTAATACACTAAAAACCATTCCCAAAATTGCAGAAAAAGGAACTCTTTTGATTATTGATGATTTACGAGATAAATGGTCAGAAGCGTCAATTCAGAGAATCTATAGATATGTCACTGATATTATCCAACCATTTCCGCTATCGGAGCAAATAAATGACGAAGATACGGAGCAGAAAAGTGATGAAGATACGAAGCAAATAAATGACCCGGGTTTCAAGACCCAATTCGTTCAAGTTGTTGGGGAAATTTCAAAAACTATCGCTAGTGATCAATTAATGATCTACAACCAAGCTCTTGCTGTTATTAATGGAGTAATA
>JADZBJ010000323.1 GCA_020852155.1 Saprospiraceae bacterium
CAGGCGTTCAACTGTACACCAGTAATTTTCTGGATGGCACTTTAACAGGAAAGGGCGATTGGACGTATCACCAGTATGCTGCATTTTGCCTGGAGGCACAGCATTTCCCGGATTCGCCCAATCGCCCTGAATTCCCTTCGTCAATTCTTCGCCCTGGCGAAACGTACCGTCAGACGACGGCTTATCGCTTCGGGGTAGAATAATTACTGAATGTTGGTGCTGATGTCGTCGAGGTTAAAACCTGGAACTGACGCATTCGTATTGGTGTTGGCGCCGAACGGATTGGCGTTGTCAAACGAACGCAGGCCAAGTGTTGTCGTGGATGTATTACGGTTGATGAAAACACGACCCAGGTTGCCAATAAATACATCATAACCCAATCCGCAGTTGCCGCCGGCAATCAGGTTAGCAGGCAATACATTGGTCAGGAGAGCAGCCGCGCCGGTTACAGGGTCAACATCGTAATAGCGTGTTGTTGTCGTAGTGTTGTTTCCGTTGCAGGCAATATTCAGGTTGATTGCGTTGCTTTGTCCCCGTACAAAAGTCAGTCCACGAGCCGTTTGTGCACCTACGCCGGTAATTGGCGTGCTGGAATATGCTGAAAAACCGCTTGCGCCAGTGATTGTCACTAAGTTGTTGCTGTTGTTGAGCAGTCCTTTGATTTCGTCAGTCAGCGGGTTGTAGTCAATATCCGATACAGTACCAACGGTGCTGGTAGAGAGATAGGTAGTGCTGCTGGTCGCCAGGTCAACACGGAACAAGCCATTGTCGAGCAAATCCGGGTTGTTGTTAACGCCGGTAGTCACCATCAGCGCCGTGCCTACGCAGCATACGCCTTTGAGGTCATCAATTGGAAGACCATTGTGGGTCAGTGCGTACACGTTTGTAACGACATTGTTGATCTGATCCATTTCAATCAGTCGGCTGGGTTTGCCGGGTGAGTAGACAGTGACGCCATACAGACGGCCGTTGGCACGGTCAGAAGAGATAACCTTGATGTCATCATTGGCCAGTGTTTCAGTAACCGTTTCTTTTTTGCAGGCATTCATACCCAACAGGAACAGTCCGAGAAAAGCAGCATAAACAAGTGAGCGAGTCATAATAAGAGGTTGTTTAGAAATGTGAAAAACGATAGTGAGGAATCTGTATTTGGTCGGCTCTGGAGGCAACATTGCGCAATTGTTGATGCAAAGGTGCAAGCGCATCAGAGGCCAATACAATCACAGTTTTTCACGGGGTCAACGGACTGAAAAACGAGGTAAAGGCATTAAAAAAGCGGCTTTTTGGCCGCTTTGATGAAAATTTAGTGATTTTGTTCTGTGTTTTTATCACACAGAAAGCGCAGACTTCCGGAAGGTCAGCGCTTTTGGCTGGATAATTCGCGCGCTTTTTCAATCAACCAGGGGCGTTCAGCCACTTTGGTTTTGGCCATGATGCGTTTAAGCAGTTGCTCCGATCGTTTGGGGTCGCCTGTTCTGGAATTTTCCAGTTGATGCAGCATATTCACAAAGTTGTTTTGCAGTTCCATCAAGTCGGCAGAAAGCTGGCTTTTCCCTGTTCGGTTCAGGTACATTTTGAAAGAGTGAATCTTGTAGGGTAACAGGTCAGAGGTGGTTTCGTAGTAGGCGCGCAATTCCAGCCGCTTTGCCATGAGCATGTGGTCAATCTGGCTGAATACAGCCGGCAAAACATCCAGTGCGGCATCAAAGTGACCGGTTTCAAACAAGAAAACAGCACGATTAAGTCTGTAAAAGTCAAATGTGTCATTTTCATTAATGACACGGCCCTTGTAGTCTTCGATGAATTGTTCGGCCCATTGGGTTTTGTTACACAAGAGCGCAGTCTTAGCTAAATTCAGGTAAACACTTGGGGTTAATTGTCCAAAATGTGTCAAGTAATTTTTTTCAAGAGATATAACTTGAAGGGCGTGCAGCCGCTCAATGGCTTCAGGCAGTCCGCGATTGTACAGCATTGCGCACAAGTTGCGCAAGAATGAATAAACTGTTTGGAGTTGGTCCGATGATAAACTTTTTTCTTCCTGTCTCAATACCTGCATTGCCTCGTCAACATTGTTGATGTCCATCAATTCAATATTGTGCAATAAAGACTGATGAATTAATGCAACCCTCATTAGAGGGTGATGAGATTGCGTGCTTTCATGAGTATAATTTGATAGTTTTTTTAATTCTTCATTAGTTATGCAGTTTGCTATAATATTCTGATTCATTAGAAAATTTAGGAACATTAGTCTTTGGTAATAAAAGAAGGCATCTAGGCTTTTTATTGTGTTCGAAAGGTTCATATCATTTTTTTGCTGATTATGTAAACTCATCCAGTAGCCCTGCTCCATATTAAGTAGATATTGATGGAAAAAATGGTTTTCGGTAAAAGGAATATCTTGGCTTAGTTTTTTTTGTAGTCGACTAAACCATTGTTCATAACGATTGGACATACCTCTGTTTCGAAAGATAACGACCATATCAAGGTTTCGATTAAATTCATTCTCTTCCCTCAGGTAATATTTCACCTGAAGGAATGTTCTAATAATTTTAGCCGCTTCTACATTGATTTTTTCAAGGCGGCTCGAAACAAAAGGCTGCCCTGGGAACAGTATGTCATAAACACTGTTTTTTTCAATATTTTCAGCCTCAAAATCCGGATACGCTTTGAGCAAAATTTCCAGTAATAGCGGTGCGTATCGGGCATAGTCGCCCTTTTCTACCCACCCCAGCGTACTGAAGCGACGTAAATCATCCAATTCGTCCGGATGCAAGGCTTTGATTAGCTCGACAACATGGGTGTCTTTCATAAAGGGATGATTGATCTAGCCGGTTTAGAGGATTCAAAGGAAAGGTTGGTTCCGAAAAGAGGCGTGAAATTGTGATATTTTTTGAAGTCGGAAACAAGGAAATTTGCATCTGTTATTTTCAATCACTTTTCTATGAACGTAAAATCGGTTTTCGTACTCTTTCTCCTGACCAGTTTGGCCTTCTGGCCCACAAATGCCTGGACTACCAATGACCCCATCGTTATGTCTAATGATGACGGGCCGTGTAGTCTGGATGCGCCATTATATTTTGCTGCAACAAACGTTGATGCTTCTGAAGCAGAGTTGGCCTGGTCAACTGTTAATGGTGCAACAGGATATCGGCTGAGGGTTGTTGAGACAGCAACCTCGACACTGGTCTATGACATGGTCATGACCACGAATCAAGTTGTTGTAGATGGCCTTAATCCTTCTACCGCCTACACTGCTTATGTGAACCCAACTTGCCCGAACGGTGAGTCCCCCAATGCTGCTATTACCACCTTTACAACCCTTGATTTCCTTATTCTTGGTGAGGTAGTTGTTAATTTACAAGTACCAGGATGCACCAGGGTTGATGTTTCGCCAACATCGCTAAACGGCAATGACAGAACATACAGTATTAACAGTCCAACCAGAAAAGCCAGCTACTGGATTCGCTTTAATAAGGATAATTCAACCCAGTTCGTTGAATATTTTGCCCGTATAGATGGCACTTTAACTCCGCCAATGAACTGTATCATTACAGACTTTGATATAGATGGCATCGGTAATGTGGAAGGGTTTAACCAAGAGGGCGAAGACAACAGTAGTGGTTTCTTCACCCGAATGAAAGCCATCAGGACGGATACAAAAACGCACGTTGCCGAAGAGTTCGGCCGTGTAAGAAACAGATGGACGACTGTTAACAATCAACAACAAATCACCATCGAAGCCAATCCACCGGCAGGCTTTTCCGTCGCTTTTGTGAAAAAATGCAACGGCTCAGGGCTTGGGAAATTTGAAACCCCCGAACTACAATCCGATGTGGAAGAGCGTTCAAAACCTAATCATTTGACAAATCTGGACGACATCATTATCACGCCGAACCCTTTTACAAACGATCTGCAATTCAGGGACAAGAACGGGGGGGACTATGCCGGACAATTCAGTTGCCAGGTGTTTAACCTGAATGGACAATTGATGCATGAGGCCATCCTGACACCAGCCGATTCGAAGGTCATCAGTA
>JADZBJ010000324.1 GCA_020852155.1 Saprospiraceae bacterium
ACGATTCAGCAAGTGCATAATTTTCAAATTTTTAGAGTACAGTCCAACGTGTTTAAATTGCCTTCATGATAGTACAATATATTTGCTTAATAGTACCACACTGCTCCTTTTTCCTGAGTGACTTTTGCCAATTGGAATCTCAATCAGGTTGCTATGGGTCATATTTCTACTGTTAAAATTTCGCTTTGCGCTGGCGCTAGAGCCCCGCATTTTTCCCGTTTCCTTTCCCTTTTTCTGCTGTTGTTCGGTCTGCAAGTCGCTACGGCACAGACTTTCAGCGTGTCGGGGGCTGTCGTTTCCTCCGAAGACAATCAGCCGCTGATCGGGGTCACCGTTCAAGAAAAGGGGGCCAGTAATGGCACGATGACGGATATCAATGGCGTTTTCAGGCTCACCGTGGCCTCTCCTGATGCGGTGTTGCTGTTTCGTTACACTGGTTTTGCCGACACAGAAATGCCCGTGCAAGGTCGCGCCACGCTCTCTGTAATCCTGAATGCCGGAGCCAATCTCTTGCAGGATGTGGTGGTAACGGGCTACAAAAAAGAGATCCGAAGCGATATTACCTCAGCCATTACCTCCATCAAATCAAAGGATATTGATCATTTGGTTGTGGTCGGCATCGACCAGGCCTTGCAGGGACAGGCGCCGGGAGTCATGGTGACGCAAGTGACCGGATCGCCGGGCGACGATATTGCCGTGCGTATCCGGGGTGCGGGTACTTTGGGCAACAATAACCCTCTTTTTGTCATTGACGGCGTTCCGACTACAGGCAACATCAACATGTTTTCCCCTGGCGATATCGAATCGATCGAAGTGCTGAAAGATGGTGCTGCTGCCGCAATTTATGGCGCGAGAGCCGCCAACGGCGTGGTACTTATCACCACCAAACGCGGCAAATCGGGCAAACCCAGTTTTTCCTTTGACGCTTATTCAGGGGTGCAAAATGCCATAAAGTTGCCCAAACTCCTCAATTCAGCAGAATACCTCAGCATCCGCAACGAGGCCATTGTCAATGCCAACTCCCTCCGCAACCCGGCCAATCAGTTGGCGACGTATGATCCTGCAATTCTGGACACCTTACCCGATATAGACTGGTTAGATCAGGTATTCAACCCTGCGCCGATTCAGCATTATGCACTTTCGGCTTCCGGTGGCAGCGAAAGCAGCGTTTATTATCTGTCGGGCGAATACCACACGCAAGACGGCATCTTTAAAGGACAGGGTTTCGACAAATATCAGGTTCGTTTTAACGGTGAAATTTCCAAAAAACGCTTCAAACTGGGCAACAACCTGTCTTTTTCCCATACCGATCGAAAAGTAATCGGAGGCTCCGGTGATGGATACGGCCCCGGAAACGAACTCAGCGGCATTCGCTACGCACTTATTGCCGCACCGCTGTTCAGAAGTCAGAAACCCGATGGCAGTTACTATAATGTGTCCTCCGAGCTCGGCGACCCCACGCTTTACGGCGATGGCAATGCAAACCCTGTGGTTTTTATCGACAATACCGACTGGAACATCAAACGGTATCGCGTTTTTGGGGATGTATATGCCGAACTCAAAATCTGGGATTGGCTGAAATTGCGCACAAGCCTTGGCGGCGATTTTCAGTTTGAACGCGAAAAACTGTTTAAAAAACGCCTTTCAGAGTCCATTTACAATCCCACCTCGCTCAACGAAGGCCGTGTTTTCAACCAGACACTGGTCTGGAACAACACCGCAGATTTTCAGCGCACCTTTGGCAATCACCGCATTTCCGCCCTCTTGGGCATGGAGGCCATCCAAAATCACACCGATTACCTGGGCGCGTCGGCGAGTAATTTTCGGCGCAGCGACCCTCTGTTCCGCTACATAGACGCGAGCACCCCGGAGGAACTCAAAAACCTCGGGGCTTCCGGTATTGCTACCGAATGGGCTTTGCTGTCCTATTTTGCGCAGGCAGGTTATTCGTACAAAAGCCGCTACGTGTTTAGCGCCGCCCTGCGCCGGGATGGATCGTCCCGTTTTGGGAAAAACAACCGTTGGGGTGTTTTTCCTTCGGTTTCGGCGGCCTGGAACATATCAAACGAGCGTTTTTTTGAACCCGTCAAGTTCGTTTCCAGCCTGAAACTCCGCGCCAGCTGGGGTCGATTGGGCAATCAGGAAATCGGAATTTACCCTTACAGTTCTCTGGTGAGTACCGGCGATAAAGTGTATAATTTTGGCAATCAGATCGTGACCGGCGCCAGCATTCTCGAAACCGGCAACAGCAATATCCGTTGGGAAACGAGTACACAAACCAACCTTGGACTGGACATGAGTTTCTGGGGCGATCGGCTTTCGCTTACTGCCGACGTGTTCCGCAAAACCACCGACGATATCCTGGTGCGGGTACCGGTGCCACAGGCCGGAGGGGCGGTACGGCCGCCTTTTGTCAACGCGGCTTCTGTCGAAAACAAGGGCATCGAATTGGGCCTTGTGTACAAAAACAAGGTTAGGAAATTCAGATACGACATTGGCGCCAACCTCTCTATTGTGCGCAACAAAGTGCTGTCGATATCCAATGGAGAACCAATTCTGGGCGGTTTTGGCCTGTCTGACGGCGCCCTGACTAAAACAGAGACCGGCTATCCGGTAGGCTCGTTTTTCTTGTACGAGATGGAAGGTATTTTCCAAACCCAGGAGGAAATTGACGCCAGCCCGTTCCAAACCATCAATACCCGTCCGGGCGATGTAAAATTCGCCGACCTGAACGGCAATGATACCATCAACGATCAGGACCGAATG
>JADZBJ010000325.1 GCA_020852155.1 Saprospiraceae bacterium
AGGGTCAGGGTTTACCCCTGACCCCGTGTGGGTACGCCTTTTTTATTCGTGCCTACGTAGCGTGGGACAGGGGCAAGCCCTGTCGCTACTAGTGGCCGACGTGTTGTTGGTATGCTTTGGAATCCATCAATCCATTCAGGTCTGCCGGATTTGATGGCTTGATTTTAACAATCCAACCGTTACCATACGGATCTTCATTGATCAAGGCTGGATCACCACCTTTGCTGTCATCCAGTGCGGCGTTGAACTCAATGACCTCGCCAGTAACGGGCATATAAAGATCGGAAGTTGTTTTAACGGCTTCTACAGTACCGAAAATAGCATTGGCATCCACTGTTTCGCCAACTGTTTCTACTTCGATGTACACGAGTTCGCCAAGTTCGCTTTGAGCGAAATCCGTAATACCTACTGTTGCGGTACCATCGCTTTCCAGGCGAATCCATTCATGATCGGCAGTGTACTTGCAATTGTCAGGAAAGGTCATATTCTGAAAGTTATTAAAGGGGTGAAGTTCGTTTACCCCAAATTGAATAAGAGTGATTTATCTTTCGCCGGCAAAAGTAATTTCCCTAACGGGATACGCCGCATCCTGACCTTACTCTTTTTTAAAAAATGGTAAAACCTGTCGGCCCTGTCGCCGGCAAAAGTTATATCAAAACCAGTTGTTTTTTCATGTTCGACAATATCAAGGAAAGTCTTCAGCAAGAAATCCAGGGCATTCGCGATGCCGGATTGTACAAAGAAGAACGTATCATCACCACCCGACAGGGAGCGGTCATTGACACCACTGCGCAAAAAGAGGTACTGAATTTTTGCGCCAATAATTACCTCGGTCTGAGCAGCCATCCGGATGTTATCGAGGCCGGCATTGAAGCCATCCGCACGCATGGTTACGGCATGTCGAGTGTGCGATTTATTTGCGGCACACAAGATATTCACAAGGAACTGGAGCATCGCATTTCCAAATTTCTGGGTCAGGAAGACTGCATCCTTTATGCGGCCGCATTCGATGCCAATGGCGGACTGTTTGAGCCGCTATTGGGCGAAGAAGACGCCATTATCAGTGATGAATTAAACCACGCCAGCATTATTGACGGCATCAGGTTGTGCAAGGCCAAGCGTTTTCGCTACAAGCACAACAACATGGATTCGCTGGAAGATTGCCTGAAAGAAGCCGGATCAGCGCGGCGCAAACTCATTTTTACAGATGGCGCGTTCTCGATGGACGGCACCATTGCCCAGTTGGACAAAATTTGCGACCTCGCAGAAAAATACGGCGCGATGGTGGGTATTGACGAATGTCACGCCAGCGGATTTTTGGGCAAAACCGGCCGCGGCACACACGAATATCGCGGCGTGATGGATCGCATTGACATCATTACCGGAACGCTGGGCAAGGCCCTGGGCGGCGCCAGCGGCGGCTTCACTGCTGCCAAAAAAGAAATCGTGGAAATGCTGCGTCAGCGCTCAAGGCCATACCTGTTCTCCAATACCCTGGCGCCATCCATTACCGGAGCCAGCATCAAAGTAATGGAATTACTGACTGGCAGCACCGCGTTGCGCGACAAACTCGAAGCCAACACCAAATGGTTCCGCGCAGCCATGACCGAAGCAGGATTTGACATTATCCCCGGAGAGCACCCGATTACGCCCATCATGCTGTACGACGCGCCACTGGCGCAGCAATTCGCCAGAGAATTGTTGTCGGAAGGTATCTATGTAATTGGATTCTTTTATCCGGTTGTGCCACAGGGGAAAGCGCGCATCCGCGTTCAACTCAGCGCTGCGCACGAACAGGAGCATTTGGAAAAGGCAGTTGCCGCATTTACCAAAATCGGGCGCAAATTGGGCGTAGTGAAATAGCGTTTATAACGCGCTCAACCTCTCACCCGGGCGACGTATATATTTTTACCCTGTCTGTCCCCACATCAAACGAATCACGTAAGACGGCGTGTTTCGGGAGTTGGGGGGCAGACAGGCCTTTTTTTAAATACAGCGCAGGATTTTCGATAATCCTGATTTCCTGCCATGCTTCTGCCTCCAGAAAAGTTTGCAGTGTTGTTGCGCCGCCTTCCACGAGCAATGACGACTTACCGGCTTGCCTCAAATCAGACAATACGCGTTGAATCATCGGCTCACCTTCGGAGCAAATTTTAAATTCTGTTTGTTGAAACACGCCTTGTCGCGCAGGCGTATATCCCCACGTCGGCTGCGAATCATCCAGTAAACAGGCATCATCGGGCAGTTTTCCCTGACGATCAAAAAAAATGCGCAAAGGCGCTTTACCGTGAGGCCAAAAGCGATTATCCAGTCTTGGATTATCCACCAGGGCCGTTCGTGTACCCACTAAAATAGCGTCAGTTTGGCTCCTCCAGCGATGCACGAGGCGTTGGGCCGTCGGGCCAGAAATGGCCGTCCGCTCCCCCACTCTACTTAAAAAGCCGTCGGCACTTTGCGCCCATTTCAGGATGATCCACGGTTTTCCGGTTTGTATAAAATGAAAAAACACCCGATTCAGCCAGCGGCCTTCATCGGCTAGTACATCTGTTACGACCTCTACACCGGCGCTGCGCATTTTAACAACGCTTTTCCCGGCCACTAAAGGATTGGGATCAAGGTTACTGATAACGACTTTAGGAATTTTATGCTCCAATACCAGATTGACGCAAGGGGGCGTCTTACCGTAATGGTGGCATGGCTCCAGTGAGCAATACAGCGTCGAAGCGGAAATGAGCGACCTGTCTTCGGGTTTGACGGAATTGATACAATTCACCTCGGCATGTGCCTGCCCGTATCGCTGATGCCAACCCTCTCCGATGATGCGCCCTTCATGAACCAGTACTGCGCCGACTACAGGATTAGGCGAAACAAAACCCTCGCCCAGTACCGCCAGTTGAAAACATCGGCGCATGAATATCTCGTTCATAATTCTTACCACCCTGTCACATCATTTTTTGCTTTTCTTCTCTTCCTGAAATTTCATGACCTTATCCATCACGCCGCCTAAGTCCTCGGCGCCGATGCGTTTCATCAGGATTTCATGTTTACGGTCGAGAATGAAGATTTGCGGTGTTGTTTGTACGTCATAAAGTGTTTTGTAACGACTGCGCACATAAGGGTCCTGAAAGGTCATAAACAGGTCGTCGGAAAATCCTTTCTCCTCGATGCCTTTTTGGCATTCAGATGGTCCTTTTTCGCCGACTGCTGTGCAAACGGAAAAGACTTTTACGCCTTTATCCTTGTAGTTTTTGGCAAACTCCACCATGAACGGCGCTGCTTTTTTACAGTGACCGCAATCCGGCGCCCAGAAGAACAGCACGGTATAATCTGCATCCACATCCCAAAGGCTGTGCGGCTGATTTTTTGTATCAAAAACGGTGATATTGGGTGCAATTTTACCGATCAGGATTGGCTCAAGGCGATTTGCATTGTCGCAGATTTTTTCCAGGTCTTCCTTTTTCATCCACGACATTGGCGTTTTGCAGTAGTAATTTTTAGCCAGGTGGACATAGCAGGCATCGAAACCAACTAATTTGCTTTTAGCATAAAAATTCAACCAGTGAACAAGGTAGTACCGGTAGGTTTCCGGCGTATTCTTGATGCGCTCAAACAAACCATCCAGCGCGATATTAATAGAATCCGGGTGTTGAGGCGTAATTTTGG
>JADZBJ010000326.1 GCA_020852155.1 Saprospiraceae bacterium
TACGCACCCGATGCTGGCGCTCACGTGGGCAGTGTTGTTGTTTATGAGCCTTAACCCCTTTGCCTTCGGGTTGAAGAGTACCACCGATTCAAAGGCATTTTTGCTGTTGTTTACAGTATTCAGCACGACATTTTTAATACCGGGCATCGGCGTTGCGCTCATGAAGCCGCTTGGTTTGATTAAAAGCCTTCAAATGCACGACAAGCAGGAGCGAACCGGACCATATATCATCACCGGCGTGTTCTACCTCTGGATGTTCAAAAACATTTTTTCGAGCGGCAATATGCCTACGCTGTACGCTGTCTGTGTGTTGGGCGCTACTATCGGGCTGTTTTTATCTTTTTTCGTTAATATTTTCACCAAAATCAGTGCCCACGCGGTCGGTATGGGCGGACTGGTTGCCATGTTGCTGCTCGCGGCATTTTCATGGCCCGGGGCTGCCGTTGCCATCGGCGACCTGCAAATCAGCACTGTTGTGGTTTTGGCGGCGATCATCGTGATTGGCGGAATAGTAGGCGTAGCGCGCCTTTCTTTGGATGCACATACGCCTCCAGACCTGTATCGGGGCTATGCAACCGGATTTATAGCAGTATTCCTTGCGCAAATGCTCATTGGATAAGTTCAGGTCTTGCTATCTTTGCGCCCTCTAAAGGCCATACCTGTTCTCCCATGATAAAAATACTTGCCAATGACGGCATCCATCCTGATGGCCGTCTGCTTCTTGAAGAGGCCAATTACGAGGTTAGCGAAGATAAAGTGCCTCAGGAAGAATTAGCCTCCCGCATCGGCGATTACGATGTACTGATCGTGCGTTCGGCCACGAAAGTGACCAAAGAAATCATTGACGCCGGTACAAAACTCAAGATCATCGCCCGCGGTGGTGTTGGTCTGGATAATGTTGACCTCGAATACGCCCAAAGCAAAGGCATTCAGGTCTATAACACGCCGATGGCTTCGAGCCGCGCAGTAGCGGAACTGGCTACCGGACACATGTTTGCCCTGAGCCGCATGCTGCACCGCAGTAATTATGAAATGCGCACGGGCGGCGATTTCAAGAAATTAAAAAAGCAATACGAAACGGGCTTTCAGATCAAAGGGAAAGTCGTGGGTATTATCGGCTTTGGCCGCATCGGTCAGGAAGTGGCTAAAATAGCGCTCGGCCTGGGCATGGGCATCCGCGCGCATGACCCTTTCGTACAGGAAGCAGAAATCGGCATCACGCCTTTCGGCTACAACGATGTGAAATGGAGCATTACCATTCGCACCGAATCCTTTGAAAAAGTTCTGCGCGAATCGGATTTCATTACCTTCCACATTCCCGGATCAGGCAAGCCCATGATTACGGCCAATGAAATCGCGATGATGAAAAAAGGTGTTTTCCTCATCAATACCGCTCGCGGTGGCGTCATCGAAGAAAGCGACCTGCTGAATGCCCTGAACAGCGGCCATGTCGCCGGCGCAGGTCTCGACGTTTTTGTCAACGAACCAACACCATCCGAAGCCCTGCTCAAGCACCCTTCCGTTTCCTGCACGCCGCATATTGGCGCCAGCACCGTCGAAGCGCAATCGTATATCGGCATGGAATTGGCAGACAAGATCATCTCGTTCTGTGGAGATGATAAATAAGTGTTGAAATTGGTTATTTGTTGAGTTGGTTATTTGGTTATTTGTTGAGTTGTTGAATTTTTTCAAATAACCAATTACACAAATAACCAAATAACCAATTACACAAATAACCAATTTCAACAAATAACCAGATACTCAACGATCCACAACCATAAAATAACAATAAATGTATCGCACACATAACTGCGGCGAACTTCGCCTGACAGATACCGGCAAACAAGTGACCATGAGCGGCTGGGCCGGAACGATTCGTGATAAAGGTGGTCTGCTTTGGATTGATTTGCGCGACCGCTATGGTATTACACAATTGGTATTCGACGAAAATTACACCGACAAAAGTCTGTTTGACGTGGCCCGTTCGGTTGGCCGCGAATATGTTTTACAGGCCAGCGGAACCGTCATCGAACGCGCATCTAAGACCAATAAAATTCCGACCGGCGACATTGAAATCAAGGTAACGGAATTGAAAATTCTGAACGCCGCCAAAACGCCGCCTTTCACCATCCAGGATGATACCGACGGCGGCGATGAACTGCGCATGAAATATCGCTACCTCGACTTGCGTCGAAACGAGGTGCAGAAAAACCTGTTTTTCCGCTCGAACCTCGCCATCGAAACGCGCAAGTACCTGGCGGGCGAAGGCTTCATCGAGGTAGAAACGCCCAACCTGATTAAGTCCACGCCAGAAGGCGCGCGCGACTTCGTTGTGCCAAGCCGCATGAATAAGGGCCAGTTTTACGCCCTGCCGCAGTCGCCGCAGACGTTCAAGCAAATCCTGATGGTTTCGGGTTTTGACAAGTATTTCCAAATTGTGAAATGCTTCCGCGATGAAGACTTGCGCGCTGACCGTCAGCCTGAATTCACACAGATTGACTGTGAAATGTCGTTCGTGCACCAGGAAGACATCCTGCGCACCTTTGAAGGTTTGACCAAGCATCTTTTCAAGTCAGCCTTGGATATTACCCTCGGCGACTTCCCGCGTATGACTTACGATGAGGCCATGCGCCGTTACGGTTCCGACAAGCCGGATATTCGCTTCGGTATGGAATTCATTGACCTGAAATCGCCCAAAGGCTCCGAGTTCGGCAGCGGCGCGGATGATGTGCCGCCCGGTTTCGCAGTTTTTGACGGCGCAGAGTCAGTTATCGCCTTTTGCGCGCCCGGCTGTGCCGAATACTCGCGCAAGCAAATTGACGAATTGACAGAATGGGTAAAAAGGCCGCAAATCGGCGCTAAAGGCCTGATTTATGTCAAAATTGAGGCTGATGGCTCCACCAAATCCAGCGTTGACAAGTTTTTCACGCCGGAGGTTATCAAAACATGGGTGGACAAATGCGGCGCAAAACCCGGCGACATGCTGTTTATCCTGACCGGAGAAGACGAGCGCACACGCAAGCAATTGTGCGAACTTCGCCTGGAAATGGGTTCGCGTCTGGGCCTCCGCAAGGGCGACGATTTCAAACCGTTGTGGGTGGTTGATTTCCCGCTGCTCGAATGGGATGAAGACGAAGGTCGCTTCTTTGCCATGCACCACCCGTTCACTTCGCCCAAGGCGCTGGATATTCCGAAAATGGAATCTGACGACCGCATCACGCTCAAATCCATGCGCGCAGATGCCTACGACCTGGTATTGAATGGTGTTGAAATCGGTGGCGGTTCTATTCGTATTCACGACCGGGATTTGCAAAGCCGCAATTTCAAATTGCTGGGCTTTTCTCCCGAAGAAGCCGAAAACCAGTTTGGCTTTCTCCTCGGTGCTTTTGAATATGGCGCTCCGCCGCACGGTGGTATTGCGTTTGGTTTTGACCGCCTTTGCGCTGTGATGAATGGCGCGAATTCCATCCGCGATTTCATTGCATTCCCTAAAAACAATCAGGGACGCGATATGATGATTGACGCGCCAAGCGGCATCAATCCGAAACAGTTGGATGAACTGGGCATACGCCTGGCGCCACAGGCTTGAATTTGATTAACTATCAGGATGAAACTGTACATAAGTAACGATCCTGTGCTTTTTATGCTTAACCGCCAATGACGCCAAATACGCTAAGTTTTTGATTTTCAATATTTTGCGTATTTGACGTTTTTAGCGGTTAATCTAATTTGCCCGTTTTTATGACTTATGAACCATCCTCATCCATAAAACAAGAATTTATCTCATGAAAAATCCGGTTTTAACCCTCGTTATTTTATTGGTAACAGGCTTTATGGCCACACTGTCTGCACAGGAAATGACCCCGCCATCGATGCCCAAGCATAAAATCAGCATTGGAGACGGTATGCAGCGCCAGGCCCAGTGGGCTAAATTTGATTACACGGACGTTCTCGAACGCGCTAAGAAAGGCGAATACAAAGCCATCAAGGATTTTCTGGAGTTTAGCGCTGTCGTTGACGGTGTTGATGCACTGGATCATGCTGTTACCTGCATCGAATTGTTGCAGTATGCTTCTGATTACCGTTATTCCTCTGTGCTGCAAATCCTGAAGCCTAACCTTCGCAATGTGCTGAAAGACCGTTTCCAGTTGGCGCAGGGACGTACCAAAGTAGAGGAATTGAGTAAACCAATGGCCCAATGGGCGCCTATGAGCTGGGCTATTTTGAACGACCAGAAAGCGCCGGAAGGCGTTGACCCGCACAATTTTGAAATGAACAAGCGCAAGGCTAACAAAACAGCGCCTGGTGATCCGCGCAAAGTGGATGGCCCTGCTATGGATGCGGTTACGCCAACTTCGCGCGATGGCGGCGACAAGCAATAAATATGAGAAGGATACTTTTGTTGGCTATTTTGTGCCTGCCCTTGTCGGTATTGCTGGCTCAGTCAAAAAAAACGGTAAAACCGCCCAAACCGGTTCTGGGTTTCAACGCTCAAATCATGCTGGGGAAATATGATTTCCCGGCAACAGCCATGTACAATCAGCATCCTTTTGACGACTTTCAAACGGTTGCACTGGGCGGTTATGCGCAGTTATTTCTTTCTCAACGTTTTTTCCTGCGGCCTGAGGTGAGCCTGTATGAAAGAACCGTTAAATCGCCCGGCCGCTTTGAATACAACATCAAAGCGCTGGGACAGGACGTTGAATTCGTATTGAACGGCACACAAAAAGTAACAGAAGTCGGCTTGATCGGCGGCTATCGCTTCCTGAACGGAGCACTCCAACCCGTAGCCCTGATGGGTTTCAGTACTGTGTTGCATCGCGACAAGATGATTCAACAGCAAGAATATGGTCTGGGCGCTCAATACAAGGCGGATATGATCAACAAGGAAGCGGATGTTACCTTTATCGTTGATGCCGGCGCTGATTACCGGATAACCCGGCATTTGCTGTTGCAGGGCGGCCTCCGTTATTCAATCGGGCAGTCGACCTTTCAAACGCCAGAGCAAATTTCCAAATTCCTGATTCAGACCAACGTGTACATACAACGGTACATGGCAAGACTTGGCCTTGCATGGCAGTTTTAATGATGAATGATGAATGATGA
>JADZBJ010000327.1 GCA_020852155.1 Saprospiraceae bacterium
GGCTGAAATCCCCGCTTCACCCCGAAAAACAAGCATCGGCTATCGCCAAAATCTGCTCTTTTTGAATCCAGCAGTGAAGTTTAAACAACCTCTCAGTGCAACCCACTGATTTTCCCGGCAAGTTTACCCCGACGACTGCCGGGCGAAGGATTTCGGGCACCCGGATCGAAGTTTCCGTTTTAGAAATTCGTTCAGCAATCCGGCTGCTCAGGATTGTTTTAAAATAAGCGAACATCAAGTACAATGTGCAAATGTCTGATAATCAGCGAAGAAGAAGTAATCATTTGCCATTTTTTTTATTTTTTTCGAAAAATTTCTTTGACATTTTTTGTTTATAAAAACCATTTGTTTTACATTTGCATCATCAAAATTATGGCGGTTGGACGTGACACATGACAACCGCTTTTCATTTCACCACCATTATACAACCTTCGCTTATGATTAAGGAAGATAGAATTGACCTGAATGCGCGATTTATCCATGCTTTCAAACTGCTTGAGGAGCGTGGCGCTATCGTAAAAAACGATCGTGGCGGTCGCGGGGTGGGCGATGTTGCAGAGCGTGTCCTGGGTAATAAAGCCTACGGTCACATTATTCGCGCCTTCCTCAATCCAGACAGCAAACGCGTCATTGATTATGGTCAGGCACAGTCATTTTGTCGTGCTTTTGATATCAATGAAGCCTGGATGGTACATGGCATTGGCAATCCTTTTGGCTTTGATGCGCCGGGAGAGGCCCTGTCAAGCGATCGTATGCCTGTCGGCGGTGGCAATATCCTCTTTACGACGATTCGTGCTTTTGCAGGCGCTACACTGGGCGCTGAAAGTGCAGAAGACAACACCTACTTCACCATTCCGGGTGTGGCTGGTAATGGCCTGGTTGCCTTCCAGATTGAAGGTAATTCCATGGACCCTGTCATCAAGCACAATGATATTGTGGTATGCCGTTCCGTAGAAAACCTCAATGACATCCGCGACAACGAAATCTACGCTGTGCGTTCCAACGGCAATGTCTGGGTAAAATACGTTCAGAAAATCTTCAATAACCGCGGTCGGGTGATTCGCCTGAAAATGATTTCAGCGAACTACTTTGATAATGATCCATTCGAAGAAGAAGTGAACGAAACAACCCGACTCTACAAAGTCGTCCGCAAAATCAGCAACGTGTAAACGTTGAAAGATATATCCTGCTGTTTATTGTTTTCGGGGCCTCACGGCGTAAGCCAGTGGGGCTTTTTTATTAAAGCCGATTTTTTCGATTGATTCGATTGATTCGATTTTTCACCACTAAAGCACTAAGGTTCACGAAGATTCACTAAGGTAATCTGCGAAAATCCGTTATGTCCGTGAAATCCGCGTTTTCACCACTAAGGCACTAAGGTTCACGAAGATTCACTAAGGTAATCTGCGAAAATCCGTTATGTCCGTGAAATCCGCGTTTTCACCACCAAGGCACTAAGGTTCACGAAGATTCACTAAGGTAATCTGCGAAAATCCGTTATGTCCGTGAAATCCGCGTTTTCACCACCAAGGCACTAAGGACAAACTGATGTGTCACCAAAATCCGCGTTTATAATCCGCGTTATCCGCGTTCCATCTGCTCTACGCATGCAATCGGACTTAATCGAATCAATCTCTCATCGTGCATAAAGGTTGAACACGGGAATATCCACCGACAGAAATCCGCCAAAACGCCAGCCAGCATCGGTTTTGATATCCGGGTTGGCTGCCGAGTCAATTTTACGAAGGTTAGGTCCGCGTTGAGCGCCAATGCCCAGCACTAATGGCCATTGACGTTTGAAACCCCATACAGCCCAAACACCCGGCGCTACCAGATTGCTCCATTCCAGCGCCGGCAACGCTGAAGCATCGTCATTACCGAAGCGGTAAGCCGCCAAAGCCCCAACATCTACAATCGGTACAAAAAGGCTCAGGCTTTGCCGCCCGCCAATGCCCCGATTGACACCCAAACCCACTGGCGCCGACAAACTGGCAAATCCTGCCGCGCCTGTTTTTTCAAGGCGTTCCGTTCCTCCTGAAAAGCCCGTGTAAGCGTTGATGGTCACTGACCAGGCTGCTTCCTTTTTCAGTCGGGCCGAACCCGGAGGCAAAGCCACTGCGTCTATCGCCAGCGCAATCTGGTCTGAGTTTTGCGCCTCGGCTACCGTTGCGATAAAGTGCCCATACTTGAATACTTCTTTTCGATAAGGGAAATCTTTCTGCAAGTACAAGTCCAGCACATACATCATGTCGTTGATGGCAGCGGCATAACGGCGCTGTCGAACATCCAGGTGCAGGTCGTTCAGGTGGCGTACAGAACCCAGCAACAACGTATCAGCGCGAAACATTTCACCGTCAGTTAACTGCGCTACATTGGCTTTAAAATTCAGTCCAGCCTCCAACATACCCAGAAAACCATTGACAAATGGATAAAAACGGTCATATCCGACCTGAGTCCGTTCGTTGAGCGGCAAGGGCTCATTAAAACGAATCATACTTTGCGACACATCGCGGGCATTGCCCGTAAAGTCGCGCAAGCACAAACGCAGTGCATCATACTGGCTCATGCCGCCCAGAATTTCCCTGAATCCTTTCTTGTTACTGAACTGAATATCATGCCCGGCCTGCCACAACAAGCCCAAATAGATGTACATGGCTGGTTCGTTGGCAAATACGGCATCTATGGCTGTCGAGGGTTCCCAAATCCGCGCAAGATCGCCGGAGCGCAGGGATTCGGAAAAGAGATTGACCGTTTGAAAACCGGCAGCCAAATCCAGCAAGTGACTATGTTCCTTACCGCTAACGGCCGTCTGCCTGACTAATTGCTGCATGGCAGCGTCGTTGGCCAACCAGGCCAGAATAGAATCGGGCGACATGCCATCCACGAGGAATTGCGCCAGATCGAGGCCATCTTCTGCCAGAATGGAGCGAGAAGGATTATTGACTAATTGCTTGTCGACGAGGAAAGTCTTGACATTCACCGGCAGCGTACGCAAATCCTTGTCGAAGGATTCGTGCATCGCTTCCAGGTACGGACTGAACTGATAAATATCGCGCCCGATGACCCCCAGCGTATTGGACGTAGCCGGAAACAAAGTCAACAATGGATCACGCTGAACCTGCTCCTGAAATTTCTCAAAAAAGGCAATACTCAGTTCTTCCTTGGTGCGAACAACCAGGAACTTCGCCAGCCCGTCGGCGAATGAAGTCACACTCAAACCGCCCGGACTGCGTCCTGTTTTCATCGAAGGTCGCATTTGGCTAATGCTGTTGCCCAGCGACTGTGCGCTTTGATTGAAAGTAACCCGCGCTTTTTCGTTGGTACTGCCACCAATAAAAGGATTGTCGCGTAAATCGTCCACCAATTGATAACTACCACCCTTAAATGAGCCCAGACACTCGGCCAACAAAGGCATATACTCGGCTGCACTGGCAGAGTCTTCCTTGAAAAACCAGTGTCCTTCGTCTTTTTCTACATAACGAGCCAATTCCACGGCCCGCGACAAAAGTCTGGTTTTGTTCTGTGCCGCAGCAACCGAACTCAATAATAAGAAAAGCAGGAGAAACTGGAAGGATGATTTCATCAGCGCAACAATTTGGGTAACGATGAATTAAAGTAACTGGTTAGGTCAGCGGTTTTGGGGCAAGCAGAAGACGCTCTAATTATTCAGTATAGCCATTTTTCGCCCAACAGTTAATGCTGTCGCGTTGAGCCTGCGTCATTTCGCTGGCATCTTCAGGCATGGATTTTTTAATAACGACCACATCCCTGAGTTTACCATTATTGATGACCGTTTTCAGGCCTGCATAAGTGGAGTAGTCGCCAGGGCCGGGGCCATTTCCGCCGTGACAGCTCACGCATTTGGCGTCAATCAGGGTTTTCATGTTCTTGGCATACGACAAATCCGGATTGGAAAGCGAGCAAGCCGGGTCGCTCGAACTGGTATCTTCATCGTCTTTACCACAACCAAAACCGATGGAAAGCGTACCCATCAAAAACATCAATAATAAAGCAGAAAGCGGAAGGATTTTTACGAATTTCATAGTCGTGAATGAGTGAATGAGTGGATGAATGAATGAGTGAATGAGTGAGGAGTTTAATTATCACGCGAAAGTAGTTTTGAACGACTTATATCTGTAAATCATTGAAAATCAGGGAAATCAATCCTGTAAATCTTCAAATCCACTTAAATTCGGGTATAATTTCGTCGAAAAGATAGGGAAGTATCCGAATAAAATTCAAATCTAAAATTAGACTTCCTGAAATGGAAAAAAGCCCCCTTGCTCATTCGCAAAGAGGCCATCCCAAAAACCAATTGTTTAAGACATCTATCTTTCAGTCCAGATACAGACAGCGCTGTACAGGAGCTTTGTTAGCAAGTAAAAATAAAGGAGTAGCTGGTCGGATTGAACCGATTGATTCGATTGATTCGATTTTTCACCACTAAGGCACTAAGGATCACTAAGATTCACTAAGAAATCTGCGTGATCTGCGATCAATCGGATTTAATCGGATCAATCGGACTTAATCGAATCAATGGAATCAATTCCCAATCTGTTATTTGAAATCTGTAGCCGGATCGGTTGTCACAGGCTTCTGCGTGCGACGCGGAATGTTGTAGGCTACGCTGAGTTCGTGCGAGCCGCCATTGTAGGCCTGGAAATCAGAGAAGGCTACATCGTAAGAGTAGTACACTTCCAGGTTGTTATACTTCGAGCCTAACAGGAATGTTGCAGTGCCGCCGTAGCTGGGGCGGAATGTCAAACCGGCGATCAGTTTTTCTTCGAGGAAACGACCTTGAACGTTCAGGTCAATCTGGTATGGCGTATCGCGGAATTTACGCATGGAGATCGAAGGAATCACCTTGAAATTTTGCGAAGCGACATCGGCAATATAACCCATCTGGAACATGTAGTGATTAAACAGGCTCCCGCTTGAATTTTCTGTGTTGGCCGTTGGTACTTCATCAAGGCGCGTACGGATGGTGTTAGGCAGGGCAAGGCTGGCAAAAAAGCGCTCGTCGTACAGCATGTGAACGCCCATAGAGGCATCAAAAATGCTCTGGCCTTCTGTCATATTTTCCACCACCGGATCATTAGGGTCAACCAGTTGATTGGTCAGCAATTCATTGTCAGCGCGTTTGTTCAGGAATTCTGTGCTCAAACCGAGGCTGATGCGCGCCTTTTGTACTTTGAACCGGAAAGCATAGTTCAATTGGAGGCGAGAAGTGCGCAAATCGCCAATTTTTTCTGTGAATAAGCCACCACCCAGGGCCAGTTTGTCGCCGACCGGCGCAGATGCCAACAGGGTGTAGGAGGTTGGTTTGCCAGGGAAGCCAGTCCAGGTGCTGCGGGCGTTGCCCAATACTTGAAACTTGTTATCGAATGCAGTAGCAGCGGGATTGGTCAGAACCGGAAAAATGTGGTATTGGGAGTAAATTGCTTGTTCTTGAGCGAAGGCGGCCAAAACCATGAGGCCGAAAAAGAGGGTAAAAAATGCCTTTTTCATCGTAATCGAAAAAAATTGGGATGATGTCAAAATGATTAGGAAAAAACAAAGGGTAACTACTGATTCAGAATGCGTTACCTATTATAAACAATGCAAAAGTGATGCCAGTTTTTCAGGAAAATTGAAATAAAGATCGAGTTTTTTCGCAGATAAATACGTGGCCAGGTCAGTAACCGCCAATTACGCTAATTTATTGATTTACAATATTTTGCGCAATTGGCGGTCTTGACGGTTAACTATACTGGCTGATATTGTCCTATCAACCGCGCAACAGGTTTATGTGTCCTTTTACTTGCTGTTCGTTGTTGTCCTCGTCGGTGTAGTTGAGGATGTAGAAGTAAACGCCTTCTGGCAGTGCCAATCCGTTGCGTGTACCATCCCAACGTTGCAGGGCGTTGACGTTGCTGTAATTTTCAACTTCGAAAACCAATTGTCCCCAGCGGTTGAAAATTTGTACATTGTTTTTCACACCGTCGATGCAAGTGATTTCAAACCAGTCGTTCAGGTTATCGCCGTTAGGTGTTACCACCGGACGAGGTTGCAGGCAACCATCGGGCGGGAATGGAACTGTATCCTGCGCGAAGGCTTTACAACCGTTGGCATCCGTTACGTCGAAGCGTACGATTTCACCGGCGCACAATTGGCTTGCGCCCTGGGTGTTGCCGAATTTACCAACACGTGTTTGAGAAGACCAGCGATAATCAACTGTGCCGACAGCGCCAGTCAGAACAACCATCAGTTGGCCATCGCATTGAGAGAAACTGCTGGGCTCGGTCGGTGTAGCGAACGTGATCGAAATCGGAGCCGGGTCATTCACCACAATCGGGAATACGCGGGTTACGCCATTGTCGTCGGTTACGGTTACACTGTATGAACCGCCGCAAAGGCCGGTTTCTTCAGAAAATTCACCTTCAAATACGCCCTGATCCTGCTGACCTGTTGACCACTTGATGGTATAAGGTTCAACACCACCGTTCACTTCTACGCGTGCTACGCCGTTGCATTCGCCGTGGCATTTTACTTGTGTTACCACTTGAGATTCAACAGAAATGCTTGGCGGAGCCGTGAGGGCGTCTGTCCATACATCTGTACAACCTGCTGCGTCGGTTACTGTCACCGAGTAAGCGCCACCGCAAAGGGTGTTGGTTTCGATACCTGTAGCGCCATTGCTCCAAAGGATTGAAGCGATGCCCGCCTGACCGGCATAAACCACTTGTGCACGACCATCGCAAACACCGTCGCCACTCACCTGATAACCACCGGCTGTCAGCGACAATTCGTTCACATTCGTGATGTTCAGGTTTGACTGGTTGCTGATCGTCCAGGTATTCAATACAGTATTTCCACTGGCATCTGTAACAATCAGGGTATAAGTGCCCTGCGCTACGTTGACGATGTCTTGTGTCGTTGCACCGTTTGACCACTGGTAAGTGTAAGATGCATCATTACCACCCGATACTGTGGTGTAGATAGCGCCATTGGCATCGCCAAAACAGCGTGGGTTCACCCGACCATTGCCCGGAGCGTTGGTATCCAGATCACCTACGAGCTGTGTATAAAAAGCATTCAACGTAAAGTTAGAAACTGCCGTACAACCACTTGCACTATTGGTTACTGTGCAAGTATAAAGTCCGGCGGGCAAATTACTGTTCATAGCAGTTGTTGCACCATTGCTCCATTGATAAGTCAAAGACAAGCCTGTTTGAGCCGTGATGGTAATTTTGCCCGTAGGCGTATTACCAAAAGGAGGTTGCTCTTGTGTGCTAAACAATGCCTGTGCTTTTTGGCCTACCTGAGCCGTCAGTGAAACGGTGTTACCGTTGGTGGCTGTCACAGTAATGCTGTAGAAACCGCCAGACAAGTTAGCCAATGTCGGGTTGTTGGTCAGAACGCTGTTCAGTGTACCGCTACCGCCGCCTGCAGAACCAATCCATGAAATCGTGTAAGGGCCTTGTGCGAGTGGGTTGATCTTCAAAGTGATCGAACCGTCGGCATTACAAGCATCTTCGACGTCAGCGACTGTAGATGGATTCAGAACGTTGGCTTGTGGCACGTTGTACTCTGCTGTGAATGCGCAGGTGTTAGCGTCTGTAATAGTTACAGAATAAGTACCTGCAGTGGTCAGACCAGTGATGTCTTGCGTGGTAGCGCCGTTTGACCACAGGTAGTTGTACCCCGTAGAACCAGGCGTACCGCCCGTTACGGATACAATATCAATGCTGCCAGGTGTTGCACCATTCAACGAAACTACATTCGTATCAGATACGGCAAGAGCAGTAGGAGCCGTGACGGTAATACCAGGGAAAACCTTGGTACAACCTTTATTGTCTGTTATAGTCGGAATGTAAACGCCCGGTTGCAATTGGCTGATGGCTGTACCGGCGAGGCCGCCCGTCCAGGCAACTTCATAAGCGCCAATATTACCGCCAGTGATGTCCAGTACGATGCCGCCGTCGCCAGAGTTGTGGCAAGTCAGGTGTTGTACAGACTGATTCGCAATGGTAATGTCAGTAGCCGGGCCAGGCACAACAACCTGTTGTGTGGTCGTGCAACCACCCATGTCCTGTACAGTTACCGCGTATGTGCCCGGAGCAATATTGGACGGGTTGGCGCCGCCCGGAAGAGCAGGCGTCCAGCCTGTAACGGTTGTGTTACCCCAGCCGTTGCCCTGGAAATTCAGTGAAATAGAACCTTCATTTTCTCCGAAGCAATCAGCACCCACGACCGTTGGCGTGCCCAATGCGAGCGCCGTTGAAGGCGCACTGATCGTAACAGGGCTGCTCAGTGTCGCTGTGCAACCTCTTGAGTCTGTTGCAATTGCAGTATATGTGCCAGCAGGCAGGTTGGTCGGGTTTTGCGCCGCCGATACATTATTATTGTTGGCAGTATTACGCCACACGAAGTTGTAATTCGGCGTACCACCTGTCGGATTGATCGTAACTGAACCGGTATTACTACCTAAGCAGGTCACATTGGTTGAAGATACAACAGGGAAAGACGGGAATGCCGGAGGTGCAGTCAGTGTAATCGGTTGCGCTACAAAGAAGCAGCCTTTGCTGTCGGTGATCGTCGGTTGGTACTGGCCAGGGCCGAGGTTGGAAATCGTGGCAGTGTTACCACCGTTGTTCCA
>JADZBJ010000328.1 GCA_020852155.1 Saprospiraceae bacterium
ATCGCCCGAAAGCGCGCCAGTGTGATTTGTCAAAAGCGCTTAACACCGTGATTAAACGACTGTTTTCCATGAAAAAAATGTCAATTTATTTCGGCAAATATATTTTATAAAACATTGAAAAATAATATTTTATGAAACATATTAATTTTTAAAAAATCGGCAATTTGTGTTTTTTGTTTTTGATTATCCTTCTCTGCCAGATGACTTTTGTCTCAGAAACGGTTTCTCATTTTGCAAAACGAGCAGAACCACTGAAAATGCAAACAACTTTTGAAAACTCGAGCACGTGTTGCAGTCGGGTTTGTATCATCCACAAACATTTCATTATGCGAACGAATAAACATGCCATGCTGATCGCCTGCTTTTTGCTGTCTGTTTTGTCGGCATTTGCGCAGCGATTCCAAAAAGAATACCACAGTCACGACCAGTTGTATCCTTATGAATTCACGGAAACGAACAACGCTTTCGTCATACGCTCTACGGGTGTAGCAACGGGATTTATTGACCTGACGGTTAATAAAAACGGGAATAACCAGACATTTACGCCGTATCTGTTTCAACCGCCAGCATTATCAACGAACTGGTTTGTGCGCCACGACGATCTGACCACGTTGATCTTCAACAGAACAAATGACAGCCAGGTGCATGCCCGGTATTTTGCACAGGATTCCGTTTTGCAATGGACAAAAACCTATCCCATTGACGGCGATCCTTCTACCGTGTCCGTGACAGGTTATGCCCGCGACGGCGTCAGGTTGAGCGACGGTTTTTTGCTGATCGGAGGGTTAAAGGAAACATTCCCCAACGGCAATATTCAACATCAGGTTTTTGCCATGAAAATTGACTTTTCAGGCAATTTGATCTGGCAAACGCGCAAGCCGACTACCCTCGAACCGACCTGGGTGAATAAAATCGTGTTGAATGGTGGCAAGGCGTATTTCATCTGGGAAAACCTGAACAATGGCGCGTTGAGTTCTTACCTGGCCTCCATTACTGAAACGGGCATCTGGTCGCCTTCTGTTCAAAATCCGGCAGGCGCCAAAATCGCTACAGGGCTGGCCGTACAACCCAACGGCAATATCCTGTGTACCGGCTATGATGAAAACAGCCCGCCGCCGCTGTTCATGAGCATCCTGCCCAAAATGTACTGCTATGATGCGAACTGGCAACTGCTTTGGCAAAAAACAGCCTGGCCCCAGATGGACGCACTGAGCGATTTTGCCAATGGCGGCCTGTACGCGCCGACATTGGTGGCTACCGACGGAAACGGCTGGCTTATGGGCGGTTACATCCACACCGCCGATGCAGCGCCCTGGCCATACCAGCGCAGTTTGTTCATCGCCCGAATGGATGCGCAGGGAGAGATCACTGCGGTCAATATGTTCAATAGCATTCAATCGGTCGCAACGCACTTGTCGGCAACTTCCGACGGCGGCGCGGCCCTGACATATTACTACCTGAACGGCCTGCCCGAAGGCGGCAATGTCGGCCTGATTAAAACCGACGCTAACCTCACGGCCTATTCCAATCTCCTGAAAGGCAGTTCTTTTTACGATCAGGATGTGAGTTGCGACAAGACGCCGGGTGAAATACCGCTTACGGGTGTGTTGCGGCTGACCAACAGCGTTGATACGTTTTATGCGTTGACCAATGCCCTGGGCGACTATTCCTTTAGCGCAGATACCGGCGATTATACCGTTCGAATCAATCCGGCCAATCCGTACTGGGCGCCATGCGATAACAACGTAGCCGTTAATTTTCCGGGGGAAAATCTGATGGATACGGTTGACTTTGCCTTGCAGGCGCTTGTCGAATGCCCGCAAATGAAGGTCGAAATCAACATGCCTTTTACCCGGATTTGCGACACAACGAATATTTACGCCTGGTACAGCAACCTCGGAACGGCGGCGGCGATTGACGCCAGACTAACCGTGGTGTTGCAACCTGGCATGGATTTTCTGAGCGCTCAGCATCCGCTGGATTCGATTGTTGGCGACACGCTGTATTTCAGTATGGACACGGTTGGCGTTTTGGTGGTTGGCCAATTCAGTATTCAGGCCATGTTGAATTGTGATTCATTTCAACTTGGGCAAACGGTGTGCGTGTCGGCGCATATCACGCCTGATACCATCTGTGCCGATGTGCCCGGTTGGTCAGGCGGTCATGTTATTGTCGGCGGTATTTGCGAACAGGACAGTCTTGCATTTTGGGTGAAAAATATCGGACACGGACCAACGCAATCATTGGAATACATCATAATTGAAGACATGGTGGTTTGGCGCATTGACAATGTGGCGCCGCTGAATCCTCATGAAACAGACACCATACGCATTCCGGTTCAGGGCGCTACTTATGGCATGATTTGCAAGCAGGAACCCAACTATCCATTTTCGGCGGGCGGCTTCTTGAATAATCCTTCAGCCTGGGTAGAAGCCTGCAACTGGGGTGGCGGCGGCCCGTTTCCTGGCGGTATCATCACGCAATTCCCGAATTCGAGCGGAAACCCGGCGTATGATTATGCGTGCAGCGTGCTGGTTGGCTCTTTTGACCCCAATGATAAACACGCTTACCCGGAAGGCGTTGGCAGTCAGCATTTTATATTGCCTGAAACGCCACTGGAATACACCATTCGTTTTCAAAATACAGGAACAGACACGGCATTTCAGGTGGTCATCCGCGATGAACTGTCAACTTTGCTGGAACCCATGACCTTGCAAATCCTGAGTTCGAGTCACCCCGTGCGGGTTGAATTTGAGGATGCCCGAAAACTCGCGTTTGAATTTCCCGGAATCGCGCTGCCGGATTCAAACGTCAATCTGGCAGCCTCACAAGGGTTTGTTACGTTTTCCATTTCGCCCAAAACAGGCCTGCAATCCGGTCAGGTGATTAATAACACCGCCAACATCTATTTTGATGAAAACGAACCGATGGCTACGAATACCTGGTTTCACACCATCCAAAGCAACCTGATTAACGGGTCAACACCGACGGATGATAAAATGCCCGTCGTGACACTGGAAAAACCAGCCGTTTTCCCCAATCCTGCAAAACCGGGTGACAGGCTGGACTGGTTACAGGACCATGCAGACGGTCGCGCGACCATGTTCAACGCATGGAGTGTCCCGGTAGCCGAGATGATGGTTGCCAATGGGCATAGTCAGGTGCCGCCGCATATTCCGCCGGGTGTTTATTATCTGAAAATGTCGGGTAAAAAAGTCAGCCGCCTGGTGGTATTAAAGTAAAACGAATGAATGCGGAGGGTGACCCATTATTTATACAAACGAGGTAAAAAACTTAGCCCCAGCGGGGCTAAGTTTTTACTAAACGAGCAAATTAGATTAACCGCTAATGACGCTAAATGCGCTAAATTTTTGATTTTCAAAATTTTGCGCGTTTAGCGCCATTCGTAGTTAATCATAAGATGACCGATGAGACAGATTTCAAAAGCCCTGATCAGATATTTTAATCCTGGGTAATACACCATCTTTGCAACCGAGCAATCTTATCGCCATCATATTCCTTTCAAAACGATCAGATACGAAATGATCTCCAGCACGCCGCCAGCCGAAATCGAAATATCGCAAGCCTTGGTCACGGGACTGATTCAACGACAGTTCCCGGAATTTTCCGGTCAGGATATTCGCCTGCTGGGTGCTGGTTGGGACAACGAAAACTATCGCCTGGGCGATCAATACCTGATTCGCTTGCCACGTCGCGCTATCGCAGTTCCATTGCTGGAGCATGAAATTGCCTGCCTGCCGCATCTGCCCGATGATCTGCCAATCGGGTTGCCCAAACCACTGCGCGTCGGTGCCCCGGATGAAACCTTTCCCTGGCCCTGGACAATCATTCCGTGGTTTGATGGCTGTAATGCGGCTCATGCGTTGCCGATGCCTTCAGAGGCTTTGAGGCTGGCTGATTTCCTGAGGAAACTGCACGATATACCTGATACCGACTTCGCGCCGCATAACCCCCATCGCTCAGAGCCATTGATACTGCGAAACGAAGCCATACAAACCAGAATGGAGCGGCTAAAAAGCAAGTCGCCCTTGATGACGCCGCACATTGAAATGCTGTGGCAACGCGCCATAGACATGCCACCTGCTGCCGTGAAAGCATTGTTGCATGGCGATTTACACGCTGGCAATATGGTCATTCATCAAAACCGCATCGAAGCCCTGATTGACTGGGGTGATATTTGCACAGGCGATGTCGCTGTTGATCTGGCGAGTTTCTGGATGTTGTTTCCAGATAGCCAGGTTCGCCGTGAGGCGCTGGCCGCATACGGCGCAGATGATGGTATGATTCATCGCGCTATTGGCTGGGCGGTGTATTACGGCGTTGTGCTGCTGGATACCGGCTGGGAGAACAATCCCGAACACAGGTTAGTTGGTAGCCGCTTGTTGGCGTGGTTGTCGGAGGAGGTGTGATGGGAAGTCGGTAGTGGTACAGTTTAAATGAACAAAGGATGTGTTAAGCCAAGCGAGGGAATTGACCCGGCGAAGGGCTCGATTTGACCTTCGAGGGATGCAGATGTTTCGCTGCGCTCAACATGACACATCACATGAAAAATGACACTACCGCCATTTCTTTTGATGCCCAAAATTAGTAATAATTATCGAAAGAACATATTCCCCTCTCACCCGCCCCCCAAAATCTCAAAACTCCGTTCCAGCCTGAATCCGTCTTTGTCCACTAAGGTCAGTTGGTGCGGCCCTGCGGCGGGTTGAAGCGACATTTGATGAAAAGTCCGGGTCGTGCCGATAAATTTCCCGTCGAGGTGCCAGTGTATTTCGATATCTGGTTTGCGGTGCGCTACCCTGAAAATGGTGCTGCTGAGTTGTCCGTTCAGGTCAACAGGCACGTAAATTTTGGCGGCCTGTTTGGGATAAATCAACTGCATGGGCGATTGGTCAGCCATCGAGGCGCTGCTCAGGCAATCAGCCCTGAAGGGTGGGGGAGAAGCGTAATTCGGATTTTTGGTTTTAAAGAAAAACTCCATTTCCGGCGGCAAAACAAACCACGGCACATGCCGCATGGCGGAAGGCGATACGCAGTCGCTGTTCACCTGATATTGCAGCGTAGAGTCGAGGTGCAGCACTTCATGGTAAGGACAGGCGGCACTGCGCTGTCCGTTTTCCTGCACCCAAACGGTATCGGCCGGGCAGTTGTCCGTGGCGCGGTAACCGCTCATCTGGCAAACGGGCATCTGAACCATATCGTCGTAAGGCGGATCAAACCAGCGACCGTCGTTGGGCAATTGCTCGAACAATTCAAACAACACCGGCGCAGCCATGTCCACGCCAATCAGTCCGGGACGGCCTTCGCCGTCGGCGTTGCCCACCCAGACGCCCACGGCATAGCGCGGCGTCACACCGGCAGCCCAGGCGTCGCGAAAGCCGAAACTGGTGCCTGTTTTCCAGGCGACAGGTCGGCTGGCCCTGAACAACTCCCATTCGCCCACGCTGTTGGGGCGTTCTACTTCGCGCATGGCCTCGAAGGTGTGCCATATCGAACCCGCAGACAGCGGCGCTGCGGCGGCAGGCATTTTCCGCTTGCCCTGATGCACCTCAAAATCGGCGGGCCTGAAATCATCCGGGCGACTTTTTCCGTTCAGGTCATAAAAACTGCCGAGGCGTCGCGCCATGCAGGCGTAGGTGTTCGTGATGTCAAGCAGATTGGCTTCTGCGCCGCCCAGAATGAGCGACAAACCGTAATGCGACGGCGGCTTTTGAATGGTGGTCAGCCCCAACTGGCGCAGTTGAAAGTGAAATTTTTCCAGTCCGTATTGCTGCAACAACAACACAAATGGCACATTCAGCGAGCGAATGAGCGCGCGTTTGGCGGGCACGGCGCCGTCGTATGTTTCGTAGTAATTTTCTGGTTTGTACTGACCCAGTTGAATCGGCACGTCGGTCAGCAGACTGCGGGGCAGGATGTCGCCGCTTTCGAGGGCCAGGGCGTACAGGTAGGGTTTCAGGATGCTGCCCGTACTGCGCGGCGCGGCGATGACATCCACCGATTCACCGTGTTCTTTGCCAGCACCGATGACATTGCCCACATACGCCAGCACTTCGCCCGTTGGCACGTCAATAATGATAGCGGCGAGGTTGTTGATGTCGTTGCCGCGATAGATTTCCTGACGCCTGGCCAGAACGGCCGCGACGCGTTGTTGCAGGGCGTAATCAACGGTGCATGAAAAACGATGCTGACCGGATTTTCCGGCGGCAGCCTTGGTCAGGCGATCCAGCAAGTGCGGCGCCAGATCAGGCAGTGCCAGCGACACCGTCGGCAGGGGTTCTTCGCTGGCTAACTGGTATTCGATTTCGCTGATTTTCCCGGACTCCAAAATGCGATGTAAGAGCCGGTTTCGCTTGTCCATCAGCGCGTTGCGGTTGCGGCCCGGGTGGATGAGCGCCGGACTGTTGGGCAGCACGGCCAGGGTGGCGGCTTCAGCCCAGGTGAGCGACGATAAGGGTTTGCCGTAGTAGCGCCAGCAAGCGGCTTCAATACCCACGACATTGCCGCCGAAAGGCGCATGGGCCGCGTATAGTTTCAGGATGCTGTTTTTGGAATACGTCAGTTCGAGGCGCGTGGCCATGAACATTTCCACGAACTTTTGCCAGAGGTTGCGCGGCGGGTTGCTGCGTGCCATTCGGATCACCTGCATCGTGATGGTGCTGCCGCCGCTGACCACACGCGCCTGACTCATATTGAGCCACATGGCCCGCGCCATACTCAAGGGGTCAATGCCCGGATGCCAGCGAAAACGGCGGTCTTCAAATTCGATCAGGCAATCCACATATTTTGAGGGCAGCGAGTCGGGCGGCGGGAATCGCCATTGTCCGTCGTCGGTAATGCGCGCGCCGAGCAACTCCCCGTCGCGGGCTTCGAGTACCGTGCTGAACGGCTCCTGAAAAAGCGGGCGAGGGAGGCAAAATAGCCACAGCAATAGAAAAAACGACAGGGCGGCCGTTTTGCGCGGGTGTTTTTTCGCCAAAACCCAGCCGCGCAAATGCAGGCGGTTGAGGTGTTGAAAAAGGCGAAAAATCACTTGCATAACGTGGAAGATTCAAGGGCTTTTTTGGGAAAAATATTTTTTAAAATGCTGATAATCAGTTGCTTGTAAGTTCGTTAGTAGCCTGAAATGCTCATCACGCCGGGCGTTTTCCTGAAAAAACACAGCCGCCGAATTCAGGCGCCCAAGGTACAGATTGCTGTTTTATCTTGGGAAAATTTCATTTTATACATTCGAAAAATGGCATAAGCCGTTCTACATCAATAATTTCGCCGCACTCAAAAGTGAATATATGTCTGATAGCACCCCGACCTCAAATCTTTATTCTACATCTTCCCCGCAAAGCATGGCCTATTCCGGCGCTGCTCTGGAATGGCTGAACGCTGCTCCGGCGCCTCCGTCCAAGGCCGATGTTTGCACCTTAAGCGACGATTTTGCCATTCGGGTTATCCACGAATTGGTGGAAAGCCGCGCCTTCGAATTACCCCTGGCGGCGAATCATCCGGCGAGCGAATGGCTGCACCATTTTTACTTTGAAGCGCGTAACCGCGAGAAGGTTTTCGGTTCTAAAAATCTCGGTATCGGATATCCGTTTGTGCAGGCCAGCATGGCCGGACAGGACATTGCCGCGCCTTTGTTCGTGTGGCAAATCTCGCTCGAACCCAGCCAGCAACACGCCGACCAATGGGCCGTGCAGCGTTCTGATACGCACACCCTGTTGCCGAATTACCCTTTCTTTCACCTGCTGGATGCGTTGCAAGGAACCGATTTCTCCCAGCGCGCCAGAACCCTGGCTGAAAGTCGAATCCTGGATATAAAATCCTTCAACGATCTCTGTGAAGGCATTCGTTTGCTCCTGAATTTGCAGGAAGACGGATTGCCGCTGTCCATTCAACCTTTTGAACGATGGAAAAACGGACAAGCCAACAGTGGTTGCCTGTCCTGGGCCGCAGTAGCCGGTATTTATCCAAGCCTGCCGCGCACGATTGTCACACAACCGCCGGCAGTTGCGCCCGATTTGCCTGCCGATGTCGCTTCGTGGCAGCACGCTTTCACGCTGCTCGCTCTCGATCCTTCGCAGCGCTCGGTGCTGGATGCCATGCAAAACAATGCACTGACAGTCGTCGAAGGCGCCAGCGGTTCGGGTAAAACCTACC
>JADZBJ010000329.1 GCA_020852155.1 Saprospiraceae bacterium
ATTAGGGCATATTGCACAGCCTTACCTTTGTTATATTCGAAATTCATGTCATGAAAACTATTCCACGCATACTCCTATTTTTACTGATCTCCACGTTGTTTCTGACTTGGCAATGCCATAAAAACGATCAAATTACCACCACGGTAAACGGACGAGTATATGATCGCGTGACGGGTGAGCCGATTGAAGGGGCGCATATTATCTTTAAGGTAAATAAAGACAATGCTGGAGAGATAAAAGAATATGTTCAAAGCTCAGGGCCGGACGGCGCTTACTCAATTAGCCATACAGGGGAAGAACCTGAGAAAATAAAGCATTACTCAACAGGGAAAGATGGGTACTTAGGGTTAGGTGAAGTACCTGTTCAATTTAATGAAGGGAAGAATGTACTTGATTTTAATTTACTTGCACGAGATGGAGTACTCTGTATTTCATTGCAACATCATTTTTCCAGCGAGGATAGTATCTATATTAAATGCTTCAACAATGCATACAAAACCTATTCAGGGATTCAATCACCTTCTAATTCTACACAGTTAAAATATGAATCAGTATCAGTAGGAATGACAAAAAAAATTTGGATTACATTATTACCAGGCGACTTTCAAACTTATATACAATGGGGACAAGAAAGGCCTGCTAATAACGTATTCTCCTTCAATCATCAGGATTCAATTTACTTACCAAGGTTTGATACCACAACTTTCAATATTATATATTAGTTGATCGAGGAAAAACAATTTTATTCAATCATAGATATACTACACTGATCAATCAAGTAACATCCTAATATTTTCATGGCGAGATCATCACACACCCGAACTATTAATTTAATCGAATCAATCGGATTTAATCGGATCAATCGAATCATTTCTTCCGCTCCTTCTTGCGCATCCACTTCTCTGCTTTTTCGATTTCCAGCAGCGTGGCCTGCCATTTATCGCCGGCGGCTTTGCTGAGGTCGAGCGTATCGCTGTAGTCGTGTTTTGAAATGTCGAGTACTGCAATTTTTTTGCCCAAAAACTCCTCAATTTCGGCCAGCATGGGTTTTTCCTCAGTGCTGCAAAACGACACTGCCAGTCCCTTTTTTTCGCCACGGCCTGTCCGCCCGACGCGGTGAACATAGTTTTCGGCAATGTCCGGCAAGTCGTAATTGACCACCATATCAACATCTGGAATATCAATACCGCGAGCGCTGACGTCGGTGGCAATCAGGAGTTTGATTTGCCCCTTTCTGAATTGTTCCATGGCTGTCAGTCGCTCTTTTTGGTCTTTGTCGCCGTGAATATTGAGCGCAGGAATGCCCACGCGTTCCATGGCTTTCAATACGCGCTCGGCGCGCACTTTTGTCCGTACGAAAGTGATGATTTTGCTATCCGGGTTTTCTTCGATCAGCCTTTCGAGGAAAAAACGCTTGTCGTCCATTTCAATAAAAGCCAGCGAGTGCTGAATATTCTTGGCGACCGGGTCTTTTGGCGAAATCTGGATTCTGATGGCATTCCTGACTAATGAATAAGCCAGTTTTTTAATTTTTTCATTGATGGTCGCTGAAAAAAACAGCGTTTGGTGGTTTCGGGGCAGTCGCTTGTGAATATCCTGAATGTCTTTCAAAAAGCCGAGATCCAGCATTCGGTCGGCCTCGTCCAGCACCAGTGTTTGTACCTGATCGAGGTGAATAAAACCCTGACTGGCCAGGTCGAACATCCGGCCGGGCGTCGTCACCAAAATGTCTATTCCTCGCTCCAGTCGGGCGATTTGCGGATCTTGCTCCACGCCGCCGAACACACAGAGGACTTTAGCGCGGGTGTGACGGCCTATTTTTTCAAATACTTCAGTGATTTGCAACGCCAGTTCGCGGGTCGGCACCATGACGACGCAACGGATTCCTTCGGTGCGACTCGACGATTTGTAGGCATGTATCATGTGCAAAACGGGTATTGCAAACGCCGCTGTTTTGCCAGTGCCGGTTTGAGCGATGGCCAGCACATCTTCGCCTTTCAGGATGTGCCCGATAGCCTTGAACTGAATATCGGTAGGGCGTTTAAACCCTAATTCAGCGAGGTTGCGTCTTATTTCCGGCGCTATGCGGTAGTCGTCAAATTTCATAAATGTAAAGGCGAAAGAAAATGATGAATTATGAATGATAAACGATGAATACCGACCTGAAAATCAAGATGTTAGGTATGCAATATCAGTCAAAATTTGCCACTTCATAATTCGTTGGGTTAGTGTTTCTGCATAAATGCCCGCATGCGCCACCACCACGACCACTCTTTTTGCAGGCGAAAGTACGGACGTTGTCGCGCTCCGAAGGCACGTCGTCCAGTTTCAATATTGGGCATCATGCTGCCTTCAAAGTCAAAGATCGGGCATTGCAGGATGTTTTTTGCATAACGAATCGCCGCCCACTTCAACAATACAGCACTGCCGGATGAACGCAACCGCGCGTCGTCGCCACTAAACAGGTAGTAGGCCGATTGTTGATCGTACACGAGGAGCGCCGCAGAATGCACCTCGCCGGTATGAGCATCTTCAGCGATCCAGCAGCGGCAACGGTCATGTGCGACCAACGCCTTGACCACACGCTCAAAAAAAGAAAAATCGAGCGGCAGTTGGGCATCCTGACGTTCAAAAGACAGGCTGCACATGCGGTGCAACAGTTGAATATCGGCTTCAGCAGGCACGCGATCAACAACGCGGACCAGCGTTTCGGCTTTCCGAATTTTGGCCTGGTATTTTTTATGAATTTGCTGAAATATCGCCGCCTCCGGTTGCTGCAAATCCAGGTAGTATGAGTAGCGAGTTGTTTGCCGAAAACCGCGCCAGTAAAAAGGCAGCCAGTTCGTGACGGTATAATTGAAATCCTGAAAAAAGGAGGCCGGTTTTAGTGGAATTTGATCGAGTAATTCGGCGTAAAAATGAGTTTCGTTGTCGTGTGTCCTGTATGCTGGAAGTAAGTACGGCCCGTGAAACTTGCTGAGTAAGGGCATGGTCACAAACGTCCATATCCATTTTTTTTTCAGGAAATACGGCATCACGGCCACTGTTTTACCGCCGGATTCGACGGTGGCTGCCGACCAGGCGCTGTCGCCACAGACGGCGTCCAGGTACCAGTCGTGCATAAAAAGCGGAAAATCGTCTGGCGCATTGACGCAAAAATTGCGGTAGCGATCCAGGGCGTTCACGAAAGCCGTTTTTTGTAATCGTTGTAACCAAAACGGCGCACCATTTCAAGATTGCCGTCGGTGTGCATAATTGCGATGGAAGGGTGTGTTACGCCATTGAACGTGGTGGTTTTGACCATCGTATAATGAATCATATCTTCAAAAACGACGCGTTGGCCCACTTTCAACTTTTCATCAAATGCGTATTCTTCCATGTAATCGCCGCTCAGGCAACTCACACCGCCCAGGCGATAACGATGTTTGTCGGTGGGTTTGACGTCGCTCGAAGCGCCTCGAACGCGCGGGCGATAAGGCATTTCGAGGGTATCAGGCATGTGGCAGGTGAATGACGAATCGAGGATGGCGGTTTTTACGCCTTTGTTGTTCACAATATCCAGCACGGTGGAGACCAGCACGCCAGTGTCCCAGGCAAAAGCAGAACCCGGTTCGAGGATGACCTGCAGGTGCGGGTATCTTTTTTTGAAACCTTTCAACACACCAATCAGGTGCTCCACATCGTAGCCCTGGCGGGTCATCAGGTGGCCGCCGCCAAAATTAACCCATTTCAGTTTCGGGAAAAACGCGCTGAATTGGCGTTCGAAATGCTGTAACAGTTGTTCGAGGTCGTAACTGCTACTTTCACAGAGTGTATGAAAATGCAGCCCCTCGACGCCTTCGGGCAGTTTGCCTTTGAAATTTTCCAGCGGCTCGCCCAGGCGCGACCCCGGTGATGCGGGATTGTATAAATCCGTTTCAACGGGCGACCAGCCCGGATTGACACGAATGCCCATGCTGACGGGTTCGTTGTGGCGTTCAACCCGACCTTTGTATTTTTTAAATTGGGCGATACTATTGAACGTAATATGGCTGCTGTATTTCAGGATTTTGGAAAATTCGCCGGGCAAATAGGCTACCGAGTAGGTATGCGATCTGGTTTTCATTTCTTCAAAACACAGACGAGCCTCTGACAACGATGAAGCAGTGGCGCCATGTACATATTCCCGAACAATCGGGAAGGCGCTCCACATTGAAAAACCTTTAAAAGCCAGGATGATCTGTACATCGGCTTCTTTTTGAACTCGTGCAATCAGGCTCAGGTTCCGGCGCAGCGCCGCTTCGTCAAGGACAAAACAAGGCGAAGGAGTATTTTTCAATGTGATACTGGATAATGTGATGATGTAATAATGATGTGGAATTATCTGCGATGTCTGCGGCCGCCGCTATTGTTGCTGTTATTGCCGCCGCGATTATTTTGACCGCCGCCATTGTTGTTGCCGCTGCCGCCGTTTTTGTTCTTTTTGCCGCGACCACGAGTGCGCTTGCGAACACCGCCGCTTTGGGTGTCCATATTTTTGATGTTTTTGGCGCTGGCTGCGAGTCGGTCAAGTGATTCGTAGCCTTCGTGCAATTCAAGGCGACCACCTGAAATGAGTTCGAGGTCTTCCTTGACGATGTCGTCACTGACGTAGTGTTCCTTGTTCCAGGTTTTATAGGCCAATTTCATGTATGAGCCAATCACTTCTACCAGACCCTCTTTTTTAGGACCGTCGGGCATTTCGATGGCTTTTTCGATGAGCCGGTGTACGCCGTTGCCATAGTGACGGAATCGCATGGTGGAGGTTGGGTAGCCAATGGGTTCCGGCTTGGCGCGGTCTTCCCTGCGGCGGATGATAATACCCGGAGGAGTCGTCACATCCAGTTCATAATTGGCGATTTCAAACACCTGATTCCAGAGTTTATCGCGGTAGTCATCCATATTCCTGTTGCCCTGAGGCCCCAGTTGAATCATCAGGCTGATGATGGTTTCTACTGTTTTTTGTCTTTTTTGAGGGTGTTCAATGGTCAGCGCATGCTGCACCATTTCCTGTATGCTGCGGCCGTATTCCGGGAAACGAACGTGTTCGCGTTCGGTATTATAAGCAATATCCAATTCGTTCATAAAAACGGGTTTTGTGGGTTATTCGACGGTGACGGATTTAGCCAGATTGCGCGGTTGGTCAACATTGCAACCACGTAAAACGGCGATGTAGTAAGCCAGTAGTTGCATCGGCACGACTGACAGTAAAGGCGTAAACGGTTCTTCTGTGTTCGGTATTTCAATGACATAGTCAGCAAGTGTCGGAATAACAGTGTCACCCTCTGTGACCACTGCGATAACGACGCCCTTGCGCGCCTTTACTTCCTGAATATTGGATACCACTTTTTCGTGTGCGCTCTGGTTGGTAGCGATCACAAAAACGGGCATGTTTTCGTCAATGAGTGCAATGGGGCCGTGTTTCATTTCAGCAGCCGGATACCCTTCTGCGTGAACGTAACTGATCTCTTTTAATTTCAGTGCGCCTTCGAGGGCTACGGGGAAATTATACCCGCGACCAAGGTATAGCGCATTGCCGGCATCCTTGAATTCTCCGGCAATATACTCGACCTGTTTTTGGCATTTTTGGAGCAACTGGTCCACTTTTTCAGGGATTAATGCCAGTTCCTGAACCAGTTTTTGATATTGTGATTTGGGCAGGTAACCGCGTTCGTAACCCAACACCAGCGCCATCATGGTTAACATGGTTATCTGTCCGGTAAATGCCTTGGTGCTGGCTACGCCAATTTCAGGTCCAACGTGGATATACGACCCGCTGTGGGTCAGTCGGGCGATGCTGCTACCCACGACATTGACAATGCCGTAAGTGAGTGCGCCGCGTTCCTTGGCGAGTTCGAGTGCTGCGAGGGTATCGGCGGTTTCACCGGACTGTGAAAGGGCCAACACAACGTCGCGTTCGTTGACAATCGGATTTCTGTAGCGAAATTCGCTGGCGTATTCTACTTCAACAGGCAGTCGGGCGAGGTCTTCAAACAAGTATTCGGCGAGCAGGCCGGCATGCCATGACGTGCCACATCCGAGGATAATCATCCGGCGGGCATTGACCATGCGTTTCAGGTGTTCGGCCATACCACCCAGTCGAATCCAGCCTTCGTCGCCGCTCATCCTGCCGCGCATACATTCAGCAATGGTCGTGGGTTGTTCGAATATTTCCTTGAGCATGAAATAATCGTAACCGCCTTTCTCCAATTGCTCAATTTCGAGTTCGATTTGATGCACCGTCGGCGAAATGATTTCATTGCGCAGGGTTTTGACCGTCAATTGGCCATCAATGGTGCAGGTGGCCACTTCGTCGTCATTCAGGTAAATGACGTTTTTGGTGTGCTC
>JADZBJ010000330.1 GCA_020852155.1 Saprospiraceae bacterium
CGAACTCAGCCGAACGATCGTGGCGGCCCAAGGCTTTTTTGCCTGTCGCGATCAAATCCTGTACACCCTTGGCGCCAACTTCTTTGAGGACAATTTTGCCTGTTTCATCAATAAACAGCAGCGTCGGGTATGACGATACTGGATATTTGCTGGCAAATTCGCCGTTTTCAGGCTTTTCCATGTCAATTTTCAGGCAGATAAAATTGGCATTGAAATACTCGCCCACTTCTTCATCCGGGAATGTCTCTTTGGCCATCCGTTTACATGGACCGCACCAGGAAGCAAAGGCATCTACAAAAATGAGTTTTTTCTCTGCCTGGGCTTTTTCAAGCGCTTCAGACCATGTACCGTGAAAAAACTCGATGCCCTGTGCCGACAAACTGGCAAAAGCCAGAAAAACGAAGATAAAAACTGCAAAAATCCGATTCAAATTCATGTATTTAAAATTAGTAGTCAATGCAAAATGATTTGAAGGAACTGCATCTGGAATCCCGGAAATCAATCCTCCAAATCCGGTAAATCCTGAGAATCCTGATCAAAAATCCGGAAAGGAACACAAAAGTACGACCACGAACAGTGCATGGAAGCCAATGTTTTGCAAAACTTGGTATTTTTCGCCCTTGAAAAACAAAAGGCAATATGTCGAAGAAACAGGTAAAAAGAACACAACCCGCACAGACACCGCGTAATTTGAACGTTTCGACGAAAAACAACGTCAATGAAATCGCTTCGCCAGCCGGTTGGTGGTGGGTTGGCGCACTGGCCTCCATACTGGGTTTTGTGATTTATGTCAACACATTTGGCCACGAGTATTGTCTTGACGACTTCGGAGCATTGAAAGAAAACTGGGTTGTCAAAGGCGGTCTGAAAAACCTGGGTATCATTTTCAGCACAGAATACCGCTATGGCAGTTGGGCTAGCCCCGGCTCGCTGTATCGTCCGCTGACACTGGCCATGTTCGCCCTGGAATGGCAGATGTCGCCGGATAATCCGATGCTGTACCATTTGGTGAATGTAGTGTTTTATGCCTTCTCAGGCTGGGTACTTTGGATCACCTGGCGGCGCGTATTGAGCGACTACCCGGCAGTGCTGGCCGCTATGGCTGTATTGTTTTTCATGGCCCACCCCGTACATACCGAGGTGGTAGCCAACATTAAAAGCCGCGACGAGATTGTATCATTACTGTGCTCAACCGGTGCGCTGTATTTCATCTGGAAATATTTGGATAGCAACCGCACATCGCAACTGGTTTCAGCGCTGTTATTATACGGCCTTTCCCTGTTTGCCAAGGAAAGTTCCATCACATTTCTGGCGTTAATTCCGCTGAGTATCTGGTTTTTCAGAAAAGACGCCAGTATCGGCACTGCCCTGCGCATTGCAGGCATGTTGCTCATTCCAGCCGGTATTTTCCTCTTGATTCGCTATCGCGTTTTGTCAACACAAGGCGGCAAGGAAGTGTATTCCATCCTGGATAACTTTATTGTTGGCGCTAAAAACCCGGCAGAGCGTTTCGCCTCAGCCTTTATGATGTGCTGGAAATACCTGTGGGTACTGATTTTTCCGAAAACACTGGTCAGCGACATGGGCTATCCGCAAGTAAAACCCGTAGGCTTCGGGCATTGGGAATCCATACTTGGCGTAGTTGTGTACTTCGGTATGGGCATTTGGGCTTTGTTGAACCTCGGCCGCAAACATTTCATGTCTTTTGCCATCCTGTTTTATCTGGCGGGCTTCTCGTTGTTCAGCAATGTATTGATGCTGATCGGCACATCGTATGGTGAGCGCTTGCAATATATTCCATCGCTGGGTTTTGCGCTGGCGCTGGCCTGGGGCATTACCAAAATCCTGAAAATTGACGACCGTGAAAACATCTGGAACCCGAATGGGAAAGGGGCGCTGGTTTGGGGTATAGCCGGTGTCATTTTGCTGGCTTACAGCGGCCGTACGTTTGTGCGCAATTTCGCCTGGAAAGACAGCGCATCCCTGTATGCTGCTGACCTGCCAACGTCGCCCGATTGCGCCAAGTTGAACTACCACAATTCGCTGGAAGTCACCAAAAACGGTCTGGATGAAAAATCTGGCGGTGTACTCGACTCCATTCAGGTCAAAAAAGGCATTGACGCCTATAATCGCACCATTCAATTGTATCCCGATTACCACGACGCTTACGGCAGCCGCGGTTTGGCTTATTTCAGGCTGGCCCAACAAGTCAACAACATGGCCTATTATCAAAAAGCCTACGAAGATTACCTGATTGCCCTCAAACACCGCCCTAACGATGCCAAAGTCTTGTCAAACATGGGTTATATCCACTTCATGCGCGGCAATCTGGAAGAGGCTGAAAGGGTATATCGGGAATCCATTAAATACGACCCTCGTTTTATTGATGCACGACGCAACCTCGGCGCAGTCCTGGCGATGAAAAAACAATTCCCGCAAGCCATAGATCAATGGACAGAAGCCTTGAAGTTTGATCCCAACAACGGAACATTATTGTTCTACATCGGGTCGGCGTATAAGGATATGGGACAAATGGACAAAGCCCAACCCTGGTTTGACAGGGCCAAGGCTGCCGGCGTAGGACAGTAATAGAATATCAGGCCAGAAAGTCGAGCGTTTTGAAAGGCTCACCCAGAATGGATTTGGCGTCAGCATCGAGCCATTTTTCCAGAATAGTGGCGTACACGCGACGAAAGTCAATATGGTATTTCAAATCGCCGTCTTCCAGATCGCTCAGGTCAGGCAGGTCGTTGAGCAATCCTTTTTGTTGAAGACCGCCGCTGAACATGAGCATGTTGTTGGCGGTACCGTGATCCGTGCCGCCGCTGGCATTTTGAGCCACACGTCGGCCAAATTCTGAAAACGTACACACGAGTACGTCATTCCATTTTCCGTTGGCCTTCATTTCGGCTGTAAAAGCGGCCAGTGCACCATTTAATTCATCAAACAGCCGACGTTGCTGTCCATTTTGGTTGATGTGCGTATCGAAACTGCCCAGCGAAACGTAATAGACCGAAGTATCTGTGTCAGACAGAATCAGGGAAGCGATGGTTTTCAGATGCTTGCCCAATTCAGTGGTCGGATAGACTGCCGTACTGCGATTTTTCCCATACTGTTCATGTAAATAAGCCGCCGAAGCCTGCGTTTCCGCCAGCGTTTTGTATAGGTAATCTACCGGCGCTGCGGCATGGGCGTGGGCAGTATGGGCAGTAACAAGTTCATCCAGCATCGGCTGGCGTACGCTGTCATACAGGCGTTTGGTGTTTTGCAGCGCCAGGCCCTTGTTTTTTTCGCCTTTCATAGCCAGGCTGAGCGTGTCATCTATTTCCAATCCCGCTGAGGGCCGCCCTGCACAGTAAGCATCCAGGTAGCGACCTAGCCAGCCAGAGGTCCAATATTGGTCAGAAGCGCTTCCGGTGTGCCATATATCCATACTTCTGAAATGAGAACGGTCAGGATTAGGATAACCGACCGAGTTCAGAATAGCCATTTCACCCTGATCAAAACTGGATTTGAGTGCGGTCAATGCCGGATGCAAACCGGCTTCATCTGTCATCCGAAGGGCCTCTTCACGCTTTATCGCCAGCCCGGAGCGCTCCCGATAATATATGTCGTTACGGTAAGGCACGACCAGATTCAATCCGTCATTGCCGCCGCTTAACTGAATCATAACCAACGATCTACCCCGATGCGATAATGCGCCAGAGGCCGTCGTAGCGGTTAAAAATTTTGGCAGAAAAAGCGAGGCTGTTGCCAGTCCGCCTGTTTTCAGAAAATTTCGACGTTGTATCAGCATGCTTGTAGTGAGAGGGTTTGTTTTTTGCATAGACTAACCCAACCATGAAAAGTTACATGCGGCCTCGACAATAATGTCGCCTGGCTGACGTTTTGAAACTACTACATTAAACCAAACCAATCACTGATCAACTTCCGCCTTATGTATTATTTGACCGAAAAAAATGAACGCAGAACAC
>JADZBJ010000331.1 GCA_020852155.1 Saprospiraceae bacterium
AGCCTGACAGTTGCCGGCATCTTTGACTTGAAAAGACCATTTGACAGGATTCTGTCCCGTCATGAAAGCCGGGAGAATCAACGCAGTGAAAAATAGTAACGTGGCTATACGGGCCGTCATAAATTGCTTCATTGTACTTGAAAAGATAAGCATTACTTCAAAATGCGAGAGATACCCGAATCGGCCACAAAGAAACAAAGACCTTTTGGGAGGGATGCGCAGTCGAGTCCTTTTAATACAACGTTAACCCCTATTTTAAGAGAGTTTTGTCCGTGAACGGCCATTTCGTGGGGATTCGTATGGGCAACGCGCGCCGTATATGCAACGCATGCGTTGCCTCAAACCAAACACAATGGCCGAACCCGTATGGGTAACCCGCGCCGTAGAGGCAACGCGTGCGTTGCCTCTACGTAAAAAAAATTTAAAAAAAATGAAAATAAATTCATCAATTTCAATTTTAATATATTGAAATTCAATGTTTTATAATATATTTATCCATTTTACAATTCTACAATACCAAAAAAATGATTTTGGTGGAGCAATCATGTCACCGCACTTTTGTATCGTCAAAGAAGATTGGCAATATTTGACCGCCCCCGGGACTGATCGCCAAACATCTCATCACCAATTTTGTAGAAAAAAATTGCTTAATCCTATGACTCATTTTTTCAAAATCTGTCTGCGTACGCTGCTACTGGTCGGCTTGTTCGGACTGGTAGCGCTCAACGAAACATCCGCTCAGGGATGCAATCCTGACGTGACGCCACCCACGGCTATTTGTGCCGAGTTTGTTCAGGTTGCACTGGACCAAAATGGCCAGGCTACTATTAATGGCTCTCAAGTAGATCAGGGTTCATTTGACAACTGCTGTGCTGTGACAATTGATGTTCGCCGTGCAGTAGATGGCCCCTGTGACAGCGATACAGACCCTGATAACTGGGCGTCAAACGTATTGCTATGCTGCGGCGATATCGGAGCGCAGTTTACCCTGGAAATGCGTGTAACCGACTGCAACGGTAATTCCAACCTTTGCCTGACTCAAATCGCGGTTGAGGACAAGACTAATCCGGTGCTTCAGGCACCTGCCGATGTAACCGTTACTTGTGAAAACTTCGACCCTTCATTGTTGGCTTATGGCAATGCAACGGCTACCGACAACTGCTGCATACTGGGTATCACTAACACAGTGAATTACAGCCAGTTTGATACCGTTTGTAACAAGGGTACTATCACCCGCGTATTTGTGGCATCTGATTGCAGTGGCAATCTCAGCCAGTTGGGCGTGGTATCTGCCATGCAGCGTATTTATGTGAATTACAACCAGAACTATTTTGTGAAGTTCCCGAATGATATCTATGCTGATTCGCTGTCGTCTGTGGGTTATTATGGTGAACCAAGTTTCTTTGGTGAAGATTGTGAATTGATTGGCGTATCATATTCAGATGAGGTATTCCCGTCTCCTTTACAAATCAGACTGGAACGTACCTGGACAATCATCAACTGGTGTACCTACAATCCGTTGTTCTCAGTAATAGACGTGCCTAATCCGACGCCTAATGTTGTACCTAACCACCCGGCAAATCTGTTGGGGCCGACAGTATCTGCGTCGGGCACTACAGGACCATGGGCTCCGACGATTGTAAAAATTTCCCCGAATGACCCGGCTCCAACCGACTTCTCAACTTTCTGGCAGGCCAATGCGAACGGTTATCGCTATACACAGCATATCATAGTTGGAGATACCTTCTTCTCGCTGCTCAGAGGCCGCGTTTATCAGGATTTGAATACTAACTGTGCAAAGGATGCAGGTGAAGGCCCGTTATCTGGCTGGACGGTCAATGCTACGGGTGATCAAACCGGCTATCGCTATCAGGCAACCTCCGATGCCAATGGCGACTATCTCATGGCTGTATCTACAGCCGATTCACATGTAACACTTGGCTTGTATTCATCACTGAACTACTCTCCAAACTGCACCCATTCACACGTGATTCCGGTTATTTCGGGCAATGAAGTAGAAACAGATTTGCCAGTCGGGCTGCCAGCCGGTACAAACCTGTTGACGGTAGACCTGGGTACTGCTGCCTTGCGCCGCTGCTTTAATACCAACTACTACACTGTAAAAGGCTGTAACCTGGGCGCATCACCTGTTGTGGACGCACAAATCGAACTGACGCTTGATCCGATGCTTACATATATTGACAGTGATTTGCCTGCTGCCTCTTTGGGTAATAATCGTTACCTGTTTGCCATAGGCGACCTGCAAGCTGGCAAATGCCGCAACGTCAATGTTCAAGTGGAAGTCTCCTGCAATGCAGAACTAGGTGCGACACACTGCTCTTCTGCCCGTATTTTGCCTGAAAATCCGTTGTCATGGACTGGCCCTGAAATCCGCTTGAACAGCTACTGCGATGGCGATTCTGTACGCTTTGAAATCAGTAACGTTGGTCAGGGTAATATGAGTGAAGCCAACAGTTTCATCGTCGTTGAAGATGTGATTATGCGCGGCATGAATAACTATCAATTGAGCGCAGGCTCGTCCCGTCTGTTCTCTGTTCCTGCCAACGGCAGCACATGGCGCATTGAAACCGAGCAGGTTACAGGTCACCCATATGCAGGTCTGTTGTCTGCTACCCGTGAAGGCTGCGGTGGCCTGAATACTACCGGCTTGGTGAACGCGTACAGCATTGATGAACCATCTCCTTTTGTTGATCGTGAATGCCGCGAAAACATTGGCGCATTTGACCCGAACGACAAATCGGCAGTACCAACTGGCGTTGGACCACTCCACCTGGTAAAAGCCAATACGGACCTGGAATACCTCATCCGTTTCCAGAATACAGGAACTGATACGGCATTTAACATTGTCGTTCTGGATACCCTTTCACAGTATCTCGACGCTACAACTGCCCGTCCGGGCGCTGCCAGCCATGAATATGGCTTCCAGATCCTGGAGGGTAACATTCTGCGTTTTGCATTTGACAATATCCACCTGCCAGACAGCAATATCAACGAGGCCACGTCGCATGGTTATGTGAAGTTCCTGATTAAGCAAAAGCCTGACCTGGCTGATGGCACAAAATTGCTGAACAGCGCTGCGATTTACTTTGACTTCAACGAGCCAGTGATTACCAATACGGTATTGCATACCATTGGCGAACACTTCCTTGAGGCTTCTGCTACGTTGCAGGTGCAGCAAAACCTGCTGAGCATTTCACCCAACCCGGCGTACGATGTAGCCCTGTTTAATTTTGAAAAACCGATCAATCAGGCGGTATTTACGCTGACAGATGTATCTGGCAAAACTTTGCGCCAGCAGCAATTCACGGGCATGCAATATCGCTTTGAGCGCCAGCAACTGGAAGAAGGACTTTACTTCTTCCGTATTCAGGGCGCCAATGGCGTGATGTATGCCGGCAAGATCATTCTAAAATAAATTCCGATCTGGCAGTGTCGGTTTTGGATGACGTACTGCCTAACCATAATGCATTTATTATAGCGCGCGTTCGGCACAAACCCGATTCCTGACGCGTTCTTTCAAAGGCAATTCGCTAAAAACTCATAGAATGTCCTGCATGGCAAAAGAGTCGTGCAGGGCATTTTTTTACCGACGTTGCGCTCCGATGGGGCTTTGTTTTTTCGAATTTTTCAGAAAGCACCTTCAACTTTCAACAACTTTCAACAACTTCAACAAATAACCAAATAACCAAACATCCAGCCCCTCAATAACTCACCATTTTCACGCCTTTTTTGCCGGAGGCGAAAAGGCTGATAATCCGGGTTGCATCCGGGTCGGCAATGCCGGGTGGCGTGAGGGATTCCAGGAGGTCTTCGATCAGCGGGTTTGAAGTCTGAATATCAATGAACCCATAGCCCAGGTAACGTCCGTCCTGCACGCCGACAATGGCGGCTTCATCGTCGGTGCGGCCTCGGTCAAACAGGAAAAAATTGCCTTGTAATCGTTTTGACATGCCTGAGATGGCCGCTTCAACCCGTAGGTTATAGTCGTCGGGTGTTTCAGCACCGATACATGCGCCGTGGCACTGTCGTATTCCGTAGTGAAAGCACGCGTGTTCCGACAGGTCGAGGTGTGAAAGGCGATAGCATAATTCATGTTGTCGCACGGTGGCTTGCAGGTGTAATTTTGCATTATCCAACTTAGGATATTCCGACACGAGTTGTAGTTTTTGCGCGTTTTTCAGGGTGTTTTTACCCACAATAAGTCGCTTGTAACCATTGTCGTCGGTATAAGTAAAAATCCCGCCGTCGAATTTTTGTTTGCGTTGGGCGCGATTGACGCGCGGTTGCAGTCGTTTGATTTCAGCGCTTTCCAGCAGCAATGCCACCAGTTCACTGCCGGTAATTTCCCAGGAAAGGTCTTCGACGCCCTGCCGTAATTTTTCGCCCTTGGGCGTCAGGTCGGCGAAGTGTTCAAACAGGCGTTTGCGGATATTCAGGCTTTTGCCGACATAAATCACTTTGCCCTGATCGTCGTGCAGGTAATATACACCGCAGGCTTCGGGCACTTCATGCAGGCGTTCGAGGGTGATATGTTGTGGCAGTTTGGTGGCTTTTACACCGTGATTGATAAAACTGCGCATGGATTCGCCGTCTTTGGTCGCCAGAATCCGTTCGAATACATTTACTGTAGCCAGCGTGTCATCCAGTGCGCGGTGGCTGCGTTTTGCTTTTATGCCAAAATGCTCTTTGAGGCTGCTCAGGCTGTAACTGCGCAATCCGGGAAAAGCCGCGCGTGACAATTTAACCGTACACAACTGACGGCGTGTAAACGGATAGCCCAGTCGGGCAAATTCTTCCTTGACAAAACTGTAATCGAACTGCACGTTATGTGCCACAAAAATGGCCCCTTCGGTCATTTGCACGATTTGCTTGGCCACCTCATAAAACTTGGGTGCACGCGCCACCATGTCATCCGTAATGCCCGTGATGCGTATGATGCTGGGCGGAATACTGCGCTCCGGATTAATGAGCGTTGAAAAGGTATCTACGACTTTTTCGCCGTCATGCAAGACAATGGCAATTTCAGTGATGCGCTCGAAACGCGCGGCGCCTCCAGTGGTTTCAACGTCAATAATGGCATACATAAAGGCAAAAATAGAGAAGGCATCATGAAACTGATGCGCTGCCGGGCGTTATTCTCTGACAAGCCGCGTAAATCCCGACACTGGTCCGAAAATCCGCAGTCCATAAATACCCGGCGGGAAAGCACTCAGGTCAATCTGTTGCACTTGTCTCGTATCGAACAGTAACTTGCCTTGTGCATCATAAACCTGACCCTGTGCATTTTCAGGCAAGCCGGAAATGTGGAAAATACCATTGCCCGGATTGGGCGACACCTGAATATTCGTCAAGTGGATGACATCCGTAGCGACAGTCGTGTAATCACAATACGGGCCATTGGAGAAGAGCGTAAATGGCCAGTTTTGGCTGGTAAACATGGCAGTGTCTTGCTGTGTCACACAAGCCAATGACGTACAGGCTTCAAAGCATATTTCAGTCCGCGATAGCCCGTGGCCCCATACGACACCTTCCACCAGTTCAAAGTATTGACCAAACACCCATTTCCGGCGGCCATCAGGCAGTAACCAGGTGGAATCTACCTGCAAGGTTGTGAATGTCTGACTTTCAGGCTTCCAGATGGTGGCCTGTTGTCCGGTTGTGAGGCTGAAATCAGCCAGCAAAACTTCCTGATTCATGTCTGGTTGCCACATATACAAATGGCGCTGCGTGGTATCTTCACGAACCAGCGCTTTTAGCATGGGCTGCGACAATGTAAACGGGCCTTGCCAACTGCTGCTCACGGAAAAAGATCGCTCCATCCACTTCTGATAATTTGTGCCGGCAACGAGCGTATCGCCACTCATAAAATTCAGGGTTCGATACGTACAATCCGACCAGGGTGGGAGTCCTGCCTGAAAACATTGTTCATACGCCAGCGATGTGCCGACTGTCCATTCCCGGCCAGGTACCAGCACAGGTTTGTAGGATTGGGCCAATGAAACTGATGCCAGATGAGCGCAAATGAACAGAAAAAACAGACGTGTTATCATGGCTGCCAAGGTGGTTATG
>JADZBJ010000332.1 GCA_020852155.1 Saprospiraceae bacterium
TGGCGGTAAATACAAATGGGAAATTGACGCCGAAACAGACCGGTTATCAGACGACGGCAAAATTGAATTTACCAACGACCTTGACGTGGATGACGATCTTGAATCGCTCACCGCTAAAATGGCGCCACTGGATTATGGGGCTATCCTTGAATTGGGTTATGAGTTTGAACACCTCCGTCTTACAGCTTCTTACAACCTTGGGTTAAGCAATATTGATCCAAAAGACCTGATTGATCTGGCCGACGAAGAAGGTAATTACGACAATTTCAAAGCGTCCAACCGCGTAATCGGTATTCACGCAGCCTGGATGTTCTAATCAAACAGATTATTCAGATCAAAAAATAGCCCGCCTGTTGACAACAGGCGGGCTATTCTATGGTCTGAATGATCATTGCCGTTAATTCAGATAAGGCGCGGAAAAGCCCAATGATTTCATACCGGTTTTCACTTCCGGGCAACTGACAAACAAATCCCATAGCAAACCGCTTCGATGATTTTCGATCATGCCGATGATTGGCCCCTGATCTATAGCCAGAAACGAATCGGCATACCACTGATAGTGCAGACTGAAAGCATCCACAAAGCCGTATTCTTTCCAGATTTTATCACCAATTGTGTAATAGAAAAACCGCAATGCCTGCATGCTTTCTGTGGGTGTAAAAGGCATGGACGACAGGGCGGCTGTCGGTGTAATGACGCCCCGGTCATTATTCGGCTCGTGAGCAGAATAACCATTTACGCCGTCGCTGGCAGTCAAACCCCAGCACTGGCTGCCGTAGCCGACATATTGCTTCGGATTGGCTTTGCAATATTCATAATTTATCAGCGAATGGTTCACGACCTGCTGCTGATAATTGGCATAAGCGTCGGTCAAGCCATTCGGATTTACGCCCAGAAAAGTATATTGCTCAAAAAAGAGCGGCCCGCCGCGATCTGGCCCAAGGGGCAACACAGAACCGTAAAATGTCTTTCCGTTTTTCATGTTTCCGTTATTGGCCCAACCCTGATCGTACACCGACTTGGTAATCGGGTGCGTGGTTGAACTGGCTGCCATGATGTATGTAATCAGGGCTTCATTCCAGCCCGAAACCCGAAAGTTCATCGCCCAGCCATGATTGGGACTCCAGTGCCAGTACAGCACCTGTTGGTTGTCGCGCCTGAACCAGTCCCATTCCACCGCATTGTAGAGTTGGTTGATGTCTTGCCGCAGCGCGACTTCCTCCGCACTGTTGCCGTTAAAATACTGTCGTGCGGTAAGCAGGCCTTGCATCAGGTAGGACGTTTCGACCAGATCAGCGCCGTCGTCCAGCGCGCTGAATGACATCGGTTGCCCGGTGACGCTGTTCAGCCAGTGCGGAAAAGCGCCGTGAAATGACCTGGCGGTATTTTTGAGAAAGCCCGTAATTTTCAACAATCGCGCAACAGCTTCTTCTCGTGTTACAAAGTTCCGGTGCGCCGCTACGACGATGCCCATGATGCCAAAACCGCTGCCGCCAATCGTACACATATCGCCGGACGTATTGCGCTCCCGAGCCAATCCGCTGACGGGGTGTCCAAAGTCCCAGAAATAGCGAAAGGTTTGTTTCTGCACCAGGGTAAGCAGCGAATCATCGGATATCACAGGGAATTTAGGCGTGGTATCCATGATGGTATAGAAAATCACCTCGCCTACGGACGATAATGCTTCACCGCTTTGGGCTTTTAATGCCGTTGAAGCAGTCAGGTAATATTTGCTCAAGTGTTGAAGCGGCTGTACAGGGCGCACCACAATGACACTATCTTTTGATTCTACTGAAAATTGCAAATTCACGTAAACATTTGCCTGATCGCGTATTTTGATTTTAGTGATAATACTGCTGGTGTCAACGGGTTTGGAAAAACGCAATTTAATCGCCGGAGCAAGTGAAACGTCGCGATAAACCAGCGGTGAAACAACACCGTCAATGTTGTGCGATACCAGGTCAAATGAACCGGCAGGTTGCGGCTCAATGATGGTTTCCTTTTTGGTGCAGGCTGCCATACCGAGCAAGAGCAGCATGGCAAAATATAGATATTTCATATTCATGGAAAAAAAGGCTGGCTTGCAGTTGTTAAAACAACGCTGCAAGCCAGCCAAAAGTTAAGCCCTGATTTATGTGATTTTGAAGATTTATATGATTGTAATCCCTGATTTTCAATGAGTTACAGGCGCAAGTCGTTCAAAATCACTTTAGGTTGCAATTACTGCTGCGAATATCACAGTCCGCAATAACAATCAGGAATTAGCGACCTGCTGATTCCAGTTGGTACAGTGCGTCGATTTCAGCAGCAGACAGTGCTTTTTTCCAAACGCGAACTTCGTCAACCTTGCCGGTCATTGGAACCTGCCATGATTCAGCAGGGCCATTGCCAGGCGTGTTGGTGTTGAATGCGCCGATCAAAGGACGAGTAAGTGCAGAGCTGAACACGAGGTCGCCCATGCCTACGCCATTAACCTTGCGGTTTTCCCACTCAGGGTTAGACACTTTCTTGCCGTTGGCATACACCAGGAAGTTAGAAGAAGTAGCATCCCAAGTGATCACCAGGTGTGTCCACTTGTCAGCGCCAGCGCCTTTTACAACCTGGTCGCCGCCTTTAGCTGGGTCAGGACGTGAATCCTGGAAAGAGCTGGATGGAGGTGTTCCTTCCTGAGAAACCAGCAGCGCTTTAGGAACCAGTGTGTCAACAGCAGCCTTGTACCAGCCTGTTTCAGCCATCAGGTTGAAGTTACCTGCCCATTCGTTCGGGCGAGTCATGCTGAATACCATAGTTGCAGAGCCACCTGTGCCGTCAGCTGCTTTGTTGTTGGCCATTTGCACCCACGCGCTGGTAGAGTAGCTGGTTGTGTTGGATGACAATTTTGAGATCGGGTCATAAGCCAGGTAACCTGCTGCGAGACTAACCGCAGTGCCTTTTTTACCAGTCACATAAGTAGCGTTTTTGCTTTCAGAAGGTGCAGCACCCGAGATGTGCTCCTTACCGCCTTGATCCATTGGGAAGTGCGCCAACAGGTCGGCAGCGCCTACTTCGTCAGCACTGTTAAAGCCGCCGATGGGTGGAAGTGAAATGTCGTCGTCTGATCCGTCTTTGCAAGCATTCATGGAAAGCAGGGCCAAAATTGCCAGGCCTGCCATTTTTGAAACATTCTTCATTTTAAAAAAACAGTTTAGTTGTGAAATATTGTTTTTCCGGGGTCAAACCCCGAAGTTATTTACTCAAAGTATGTTGCCAATCCTGTATATGGACTGAGATTATCCGTTTTAAACAAAATAGACAAAATCAAGTTTTCATCAAACGGATTTAATGCGTCTAATACATCGGATTTTGCATTAATTTTCCTCCGCTCAGGTCAATTTGACGTTGCGGAATCGGGAACAAATCATGTTTACCGTCCACATAGTTTTTACCGAGGGCACGAAGCACCGCGCCAGCCCGTCCAGTCCGGCGCAGGTCAAATGTACGATCGTGCTCCATCGCCAATTCCACTTTTCTTTCTTTATAAATGAGTTCGCGAAGACTGGACTGACTGCCAGCATTCACAGGCTGTAAACCAGCGCGCGTACGCACCTGATTCAAGGCCGTTTTGGCAGCCGTGGTGTCGCCCAGTTCATTTTCTACTTCCGCTTTAATCAGCAGTAAATCACCATAGCGTAACACGCGAAGGTTTTTGTTGGATTGGCCGCGGTCGAAATACGACTCCGCAGTCCGGCTGACATAAGCCTTGTAGTTGTAATAAGGATTCGGCAAGGTACTGCTGGTTACATAGCCATCCCACAGCGTAGAACCGGACACCAGCACCGTGGCGTCTTTGCGCTTGTCGCCAGGCTCATAACTGTTGATCAAATCCTGAGAAGGCACATTGAATCCCCATCCAAAGTCGCCATCGCCGGAGCCGCGCATACCTTGCACCTCTGTGTAACCTGTAATGCCCTTTGGCGGGTTGGTGGCCACAGCGTTGATTTCCCAAAGCGATTCGGATGAAAATTCACCGGCTTCACGCCAGATTTTGGCATAATCAGGCAACAGGCTGTACAAACCACTGCCAATAACCCGGTCGCACATGGCTTTGGAAGCCGCCCAGTCTTTGCGATACAAATACATTTTAGCCAAAAATGCCTCGGCTGAGCCCCTGGATGGGCGGCCAGCCTCCGACGACGGTACGGTTGTTGGCAAAATTGCCGCTGCAGCCAGCAGGTCGGATTCAATCAGCGCATAAATTTCGGCTTCGCTGGCGCGGGTGCTGGCGGCTTCAATATCCGCTTGTGAGGCCAATACCCTGTCAATTTTCGGTACGCCGCCGAAGCATCGAACCAGATTCCAGTAGTAATATGCGCGAAGGAAATGCGCTTCGCCGATGTAGCGTGATTTTTCGGCCTCCGGCAAATCCATTTTACCAATAAATTCGATCGCGTAACAAGCGCGGCCTACGCCTTCAAAATTGCCTTCCCAAACTTCATTAAATGACAGATTGGTGGGCGAAAGCGTCCAGGTTTCCATTTCGATTTTATCGGCTCCGCCATCACCGGGCGTACTGCCTTTATCGGCCTCATCGGAAGTAATACTGGATACGCCAATCCATGAAAAGGAATGCGTTTCCCAGTCAAATAACCTGTTATACACCGCACCAATAATGCGCTGCGAGCCATCCTGCGGGTTATTAATCAGGTCGTTGATCGTAACCACCCTGGAAGGCTCTTCGAGGAAACTTTTTTGACAGGACAGGATGGCCATTCCCAGAAAAAGCAATCCAGCCCAATGGCTTATGTTTAAAGTCTTTTTCATTGCTGTTTGTTTTTACTGAGTGAAAGGTTCAAGCCCACCAGATAAGCGGAAGAAATGGGGTAAATATTGAGTTCAATGCCGGATTCAGTGGCTTTGCCAGGCAATTCAGGGGTAAACCCTGTGTAAGGCGTAAAGATGAATGGGTTTTGTGCGCTGGCAAAAACCCTTAGATTATCAATGCCCCATTTGCGCTGCATGTCAAAACGCTTGCCTATGGTGATGTTGTTAATGCGAACAAACGAGCCGGATTCAACAAAATAGTCGGAAGGGTAGGGCGTGACATTGCTGGCGCGCGGAATATCATTTTTGCCCGAACCTGGTTTCCAGCGCGTTTTTGCAATATCCAGTTCGACGTTATAGTTGCTGCCGAAGCGCAAACCCTTCTTGGCATTGTAAACCTTGTTGCCGAAATTGCCGAAAACATCCAGCCCGAAGTCCCAAGTGCGCCATTTTGCCGAATAGTTAAATCCGCCAAAGAAACGCGGCTGATATGACCCCACGTGCTCGCGATCGAGGTTGTCAATAATGCCATCCTTATTGATGTCCACCAGGCGTAAATCACCTGCTTTCGTGCCTACGACGTGCGGATAGTTGCTGACTTCTTCATCCGTTTGGAAAATACCGTCTGTTCTGAACACCCAGAAAGCGCCAATGGGCTGACCTTCGACGGCTTGCGTAGCCGTAAAGCCATTGCCCAGGCCACCAAAATCCAGGGCGCGGCCCAGGCCGACATTCTGCACTTTATTTTGATTTGCCGTGAAGTTCAGGCCAAATGTCTGCGAGAAATTTTCATTGTGGTATTTGTTCCACTTGATTGAAAATTCAACGCCCTTGTTGATGATATCAGCGGCATTGGTCAGGAATGACGTACCGAAGCCGAGCGCCGGATAGGAAATGCTGTACAAGGCATCGTTGGCATTTTTGTAATAAAAGTCAACTTCACCGCGAATGGCATTTTCAAAAAGACCATATTCAATACCGAAGTCGTATTCGCGAACTGTTTCCCATTTCAGGTTAGGGTCAACGATGCCCGTAACCGTAGCGCCGTCAATGCGATTTGTTCCGAAATAGGTGTACAAGCGCTGCGTCGGGCGCAGGTCAAATTGTCCGGGACTGATTACATCGTTACCGACGAGACCAAAACTGGCGCGAAGTTTCAGGTCGCTGAAAACCGTTTTCTGCATGAACGCTTCGTTGCTCATGATCCAGCCCAGGCCGATGGACGGGAACAATCCCCAGCGATTGCTGGCCGGGAAGTTACTGTTGGCGTCCTGACGCAGCGTGGCATTCATCAGGAAACGATTTTGCCATTTGAAACTCACCCTGCCGAAATAGGATTCGCGGCGGAAGTAGTTGGTGATCGGGTCGCGGAAATTCTGTTGCCCCAGCGCAGTGTCAGTAAAGTTCAGTTTCCACTGTTCCGATGCTGTTGGCAGGCGATTGTTGTTGCTGATGGTGGCTCTGCTCACCCAGCCGTCGCGGCGTTCGGCGGTATGGCCAACGGTGAGTTTGAGGTCAAATTCGTCGCCGCGCGTCACATCCCAAGTGAAGAAATTATCCCAAACCCACTGGTAAATGGTATCGCGCTGGAAGGTCAGGTCGGCCAGTTCATTGCGCTGCGCGCCGCCCATGCCGTCTGCCTGATAGGTATAATATTCAGGCGTATAAACGTAGCCGTTGTTGCGCTCGTAGTCCACGCCGCCCTGAGAACGGAATTTGATGTTTTTCCAAATTTCAATTTCACCCCAAAGATTTGCCTGCAGGCGCTGGCCATAACTGCGATCATTCAAAGTTTCAATGGTCGCAAATGGATTACCGACGTTATTAATGGCGCTATTGATATTACCATAAGTACCGTCCGGGTTTACGGCATTGAAAATGGGCGCTGCGATGTAGGCCTGCGTGAATGTGCTGTAAGGTTTGTTGTCAGAAATGTACCTGGACCATCCGAGCATATTACCGAATTTCAGGCGCTTGTTCACGGCGTATTCGTGATTGTAACGCGCGGTAAAACGCGTGTAATCATTGCCGATCAACATGCCTTCTTCCTGAAGATAACCTGCCGACAGGTAGTACTTGTACTTATTAGCCGAGCCATTGAACGACAGGTTGTGGCTGTGTCCCAGCGCCGGGCGTGTGATCTGATCGTACCAGTCTGTTTCGCCGGTGATGTTGCCGCCAGTAACCACCGGAAATTCTGCTGCATCATTGGAGTACTCGGCGTAATAACCCGGAGGGGACATTTTGATGGCGTGCGCCATCAGTCGCATGCTGACCTGATTGTCGTAATTGATGGTAAAACCTTCCTTGCTTCCGGCTTTGGTTTGAATAATAATCACACCGTTGGCAGCGCGAGCGCCGTAAATAGCCGTTGAAGAGGCGTCTTTCAACACGTCAACGCTTAAAATGTCGGCGTTATTGACGTTGCGAATATCGGTTGTGATGATGCCGTCAACGATGTAAAGCGGTTCAACACCACCGAGGATAGAACCTGTACCGCGAATGCGTACATTCGGTGCGCTGCCCGGAGCGCCGCTGTTCACAATTTGAACGCCTGCTGCCCGGCCTTGTAACGCTTGTGTCGCCGACAATACCGGAAGGTTTTTGATATCGTCGCCTTTTAGTTTAATTGAAGAGCCGGTCAGGTCGCTTTTTCGGGCAGTGCCATAACCCACGACGACAACCTGCTCCAGCAAATTAACAGCGTTATCCAGGGTAATTTCATAAGGATGGTCGCCGTCAATCAATACTTCCTTGCTGTTATAACCGGTATAAGTTACCACCAAAACACTATTGAGCGGCGCCTTGACTTCAAAAGCCCCGGCATCGTCGGTTATGGCGCCACCTGTGCCATTTTTAACCTTGACAGTGGCATACGGGAGTGGTTCTCGATTTTCGTCATACACCACACCCTTCACTAAAATCTGCTGGGCGTGCAAGCCGGAGAATCCGGCAATCAAAATGGCTATCAGGGTTAAAAGTTGCGTTCGAAGTCGGATCATAGCCGTTGTTGGTTTGCTCGAGATTGCCTAAAAACATTCGGGCAACCTTGACAGTAAAGAGTGATTGGTTATCTCGTTCAGGTAAATTTTTCCGGATTTTGGGATCATGCCGAAAATCCGGGAAAACCGCCTATTTCATCCAGTTAACACGCATTGTCTGAACATCCCTGGAGTTAGGGCCGACCATAATGTCAAAATCGCCGCTTTCCCAGTCGTACTTCAGGTCAAAATTATAAAATTTCAGGTCGTCTGTCTTAACCTCAAAGGAAACAGTTTTCGACTCTCCTTTTTTCAGGAAAACCTTTTGAAAACCCTTCAATTCTTTGACCGGACGCGTCGAACTACCGACAACATCCCTGATGTACAACTGCACCACTTCTGCGCCGTCCCGATCTCCTTTATTAGTGACGGGAATACTGACCGTCAGGGTTTGGTTGCCTTTCAGGGAATTTGCACCAAGTGTCATTTTTCCATACTCAAATTGCGTGTAGCTCAATCCAAAACCAAAGGGGTAGAGCGGATCATTGGAAACATCCAGGTAGTTAGAACGGAATTTCTGAAACCACTGACCGTCGGGCAATGGACGCCCCGTGTTCTTGTGGGCGTAGTAAATTGGAATTTGCCCTACGTTTTGTGGGAAAGTCGTGGTCAGTTTGCCTGACGGGTTAACTTCTCCGACCAGCACATCGGCGATGGCGTGACCGGCCATGCTGCCGCCAAACCACACATTCAAAATGGCCGGAACGTTTTTCTGTTCCCAGGTCAAATCCAGAGGCCGACCGGTGAATAGTACCAACACGACGGGTTTGCCGGTTTTCAATAATGGTTCCAGCAGATCACGTTGCGCCTGCGGAATTCGAATATCCGTTCTACTGGATGCCTCGCCGGTCATTTCGGCTGATTCGCCCAATGCCGCGATGATATAATCTGATTTTGATGCAACCATCAGGGCTTCTTCCAGCAGTTGCGCCTTGGTGCGGCCGTCACGCGGGAAGGCCTTTCCGAACATTCCAGCCCGATCTTCATAAGCCGGATCGTCGTCCAGGAAGGAGCCTTTGGCAAAGTTGACATCCAGTCCGCGTTTCATCAAGCCGTCCAGCAAGGTAACGGATTTGCTGTTGTCAGCGGCGACGCTCCAGGTGCCGGACATGTTTTCGCGCGCATTGCCCAGCGGGCCAATCAGCGCGATTTTGCCGTCGCCTTTGAAAGGCAACGTGTTTTTGTTGTTTTTCAACAAGACAAATGATTCCGCAGCAATTCGGCGCGCTTCGGCCTGTGATGCCGGCGTGAAAATGTCTGTTTTGGCGCGGTTCAGGTCGCAGTAGCGATAAGGGTCGTCAAACAGGCCCAGTTTGTATTTGGCTTCCAGAATGAGGCGGCATGCCCTGTTGATGTGGGCAATATTGACTCTTTTCTCGCCCAGTGATTTAGACAAGGTAGTCAGGTAACCTTCGCCGACCATATCCATGTCCGTTCCCGCCTTCACGGCCCTGGCAGACACCTCTTGTAAATCACCGATGCCGTGGTCGGTCATTTCGTTTACGCTGGTGTAATCTGACACCACAAAACCGTTGAATTTCCATTGCTTGCGCAATACGTCGTCCAGCAGGTAAGGATTGGCGGTGGCTGGCACGCCATCGACTTCATTGAATGAACTCATGACAGAGCCGACGCCAGCGTCAATAGCGGCCTTGTAGGGCGGCAGGTATTCGTTGTGCATACGCTGACGGCTCATGTCCGTCGTGTTGTAGTCGCGTCCGCCCTCGGCGGCACCGTACAGCGCAAAGTGCTTGACGCAAGCCATGATGGTGTTGTTCTTGCTCAGGTCATTACCCTGATAGCCCTTCACCATTGCCTGCGCTATTTTTGAACCCAGGTAAGGATCTTCGCCGCTGCCCTCGGCGATACGGCCCCAGCGCGGATCGCGGGCAATATCTACCATAGGTGAAAATGTCCAGCAGATGCCGTCGGCGCTGGCTTCGATGGCAGCGATGCGTGCAGAGTATTCGATGGCTGACATATCCCAGGTGCAGGATAGCCCCAGCGGAATCGGGAATACCGTTTCATAGCCGTGGATGACGTCCATGCCAAACAGGAGCGGGATTTTCAGGCGGCTGTTGTTCACCGCAATTTGTTGCAGTTCGCGGATTTTAGCGGCGGAACGCACATTAAACAAACCACCGACTTTGCCGGATTCGATTTTTTTGGCCACATCCGAACTCCTGGCGAGACCCGTGGTGATATCACCGGCGGCCGGGAGGTTGAGTTGCCCCAATTTTTCCTCCAGGGTCATTTTACTCATCAGATCGCTGATAAAACGATCCATTTTGCGTTGTTCAGGCGTTTGCGCGCTGATAAGGTTTGCTGCTATGAGGCAGCAAAACAGTAGAAGTAATCGGTAAACTGTCATGTAAGTATCATTAAAATCAGGGCGAATGTAAAATACCTTCTTTTATTTCAGAAGTGATTTTTATCACAAAGGGCAGACTGATTTTGATGATGGAGGGTGGGGTGGGGGTGACAATACAATGATGTATTTTTTAACCAAAGCAGATGGGCCATCCTGAAAATTCAGGATGGCCCATGTAAATACTTTACCAGGTCGCAAAACCATTTAACTAACCACCATTCTTCGGCAGTTTTTTATCTGTTTTCGCTTTATCAGCGTCAATCTCCTGCTGATTCGGCGCAGCGCCTTGTTTGACCTCCCGATCAACGTGTCCGGGCGGTGGCGCTTCGCTCTGAGGCGGCACAGGCTGCGGCTGTTGGTTGGCCGGTTGAGCCTGTGTTGCCGTTGCAGGTTCGGTGGCAGACTTGCGCTGTTCACATTGAGCGGCGCAAAGGCAAATCCAAAGCAGACAAAAGCCGAAAATTGCGGCTGTATTATTGCAAAACGACCAGTTTTTCATTGCGAATGACTTGTTTGTTGTCGGTGATATTGACCATATAAGCGCCTGGTTTCAACGCTGTGTTGCGCACATCAAAATGTACTTTCCCGGCATCGGCCTGATCGAGTGTTTCTTCGTGCACCAGGCGTCCGGTGATGTCAAATACCTGAACACCGCAGGAGCCCGCCTGTTTCTTATCAATAAACACATTGAAGGAGCCGGTAACGGTCGGGTTAGGGTACATTTCAACATCAGACTTTTCAGTTGTCACCACATCGTCAGAACGATCGCCATTGCCATCATCAAAGGCCGCACCGACTTTCAACTGGAAAACCTTGTTGGTGTAGTTATGTGATGTGTTGCCGAAACTGATAGCGCCCCAAACCCGCACTGGCGAACTGTTTCGCTTGCGGCAAAGGTAAGTGTAGTCGCCCCAGCGTGATGTAGCAGCGCCAGCGCCCGTCAGGTCAACATAGCCTGTACCGGCAGCGCAAGTCACCCACGAGGATACGCCCAAAGCATCATCCACATTCAAGGCGCCTACGCCCGGAAACGACGAACTGTTGCTGTACTGGAATGCAATCAATACGCCCTTGTCGGTTGATGTGCTGGCTGACCAGGCGATGGAAGGGTAGGAGAGGTCGTAACCTGTCGAATAGATTTGCTTGGACGTGATGGTGAGCGCTGTCGGATTCAAACGATGATAGTGCAAACGGCTGTATGACGTGCCTGAAACGGCTCCAGCAAAGACATAGTGAATCAAACCATTGACGATAAAGGCCGAAATATGCCTCGAATCGCCAATATCTAATCTTTCGCTGGTGCCGCTTTGGTAGGCATTACTGGCGGCAGTGTAGGCAGGGCTGGAAATGGAATTGTACGTAATTGTTTCGCCTGAAGCACTCATGTTGTCCGTGATGCGATACAATTTTGTCGCACTGCCAGAACCCGGCGTATGCGCCACAAAATAAAGGCCGGGGCCAAAGTTGGTGCCGTTGCCTGTCGAAACCGGCGTAATGGCAAACGGACTGCCGCTCAGGCCACTCCAGGTTTGCCAGTTCAGTGATGCGCCTGTATAGCCCGGCGCTTTGGTCATTTGGTAAATAACTGAACCCAGATACGAACCTGCGTTGTTGTAAATATTACCAGTTACAAAAACATCGGCCGTAGATACGCCAATACGCGGATAATCAAGCCAGCCGCTGTTGTTCATCGGATTGCCGGTCAGGTAGTAACACCACCAGCCTGTCGTCGGATTAGAACCCGAAGAAAAGGCCACCAACAAACGTGAATTTGCCGTGGTACGGCCTACGCTGCAAGTGAAAACAAAGCGATTTTGGCCCGCGTCATAAATCACATTCGGGTCAAAAAAGTCATTCACCACGCCTGCACTCGCGCCGTAGAAAAAGTCGTACAAATTCCATTGGCCAAGGACTGTTCCGCTGGAATTATACACGGCAATACGGCTGTTGACAGAGGTGACAACATAGCCATCGTTTGAAATGGCCATCGTGTTGTCCGGCGGATTACCTGAACCTACATGCGTTGCATTCCAACTACTCACGACGGTCGGTGTGATGGCGAAATTGTCAGACGCCTCAAACGGGTTGGGAATGACGCCGAGTGCAGCCTCTTCCAGAACGCGCAAGTCGTTGGCTTCTTCACGGAGCGCTTCCATGTAAGGATCGCGGATTTTCTTGGCTTCACAATCACGCAGGTGAGTTGGCGCATGCAAGTCGGCCATCGGCGTTTTCATGGGTTCGGCGAAAATGCCTGGCGAGGAATACTGAACCGGAGAAAGGTCGCCCGCAGGTGCATCGGTTGTGACAGGTTCATTGACGGTCATTTCCGGTTCCTGAACCAGCACTTGTTGAGCAGAAGAAATGAATGGGAAAAGAAGCGCGCAAAAAAGAGGGAGGATAAAAGATTTGGCTTTTAAAAATTTCATTGTATTTCAATTTGGTGAAAAGAATATGCTGCAAACATAAGTGCGTCAGTCTGAAAATGACAAATTATTCTGAAATATAATTTAAAAAATATTTACATACAAGTACCGTTAAAAAACCAGAAACAACCGTAACATAAGATTTTTGCTCGATTCTATTTTGTTATCTGCTGAAAATCTGATCTCTGAAAGGTGAGTAAACTATAGTTGATTCGGGAAAAAAATCAAATGCCCGTCGCCAATAATGGCGACGGGCACATATTTCCGCCGTACGACTGGCAAAGATGACGTACCGCACATTTTAAGTAAATGTAGTGTTGGAAGTGCCTGAAACGGTTGGAGGTTGTTTCAGGAAATCTAAAATTTTAGCGTCCGCTGCTTCACTTGCATTTGCATAATTTTTTCATAGCAGCTTCATAGTCAACTGCCAGAAAGGTCTGCCCAATATTTGCGCCCAAGTAGTAGGACGGTCTGTAATAACCTTTATTTAAACCTCCGACAAGACCGCACGAAACATCTTTATCAATATAAAAATAGTCGCGCGTTTCCCCATCCTGACACGATACTCTTGTTACGGCATATGTATTGTCGCAAACTTTGACGGACTCTTTGGTTGCGGTCTCGGCATCAAAACAAGGGTTAGGCCGTTTCTTGTCAGGCGCCTTCGCGGGGTCGGTTTTGGCAGGCTCTGATATTGCCGAACGGCCTCCGCCCGGCGCTGACGGCCCACTGATTTTGTCAGCCGCTTTTAACAACAGTCCGATTTCAGCTACCGCAATTGTTGCAGTACCAATTATTTCTGCGAACTTCTGCTCTTCAATGGTGCTTTTTAGCCTTTGGCAACTAAGGCGCTGATCGGCGCACAAACAATTTTCAGCCAGTTCATTTTTAAAATTATACCCCTTCACCTCCCCATCGGCAAAAAACAAGCCGTCCATATTGCCAATAA
>JADZBJ010000333.1 GCA_020852155.1 Saprospiraceae bacterium
AGAAAGTACCGCCGAACCCCGTTCGGCGACTCTACGTGTGGTCGCTGAACGGGGGCACGCCGAACGGGGTTCGGCGGAACTTAGTGCTGCACGCCGAACGGGGTTCGGCGGTACTTAGCGTCTTTGGCGGTTAACATAATTTCTACCGCTCCCCTACCCTTATCAATGTCTCCGACGCTTTTTCTTTTTGGATTTCTTCTTCTTTTTAGCGTCCTTTTTCTTGATGTTTTTAGTCGGTTTGACATTCACTTTTGCCTCCTCTTTCACGGCTGGCTTGTCCAGAATATACCCGACATGCAAGGTAAAGGTTGAAAATCCGCGTTGTAATGCCGAGGGCAGGTTTTCTTTACCATCCAGTCCTGCGAAATTCTGCCCGATTCGGTAGCGCACTTCTGCCAACATTTTCTTGCCAAAATAGCGCGAAACGCCCATTTCGTAGGCTACGCCGCCCAGCATTTTCCCACCTACAACAGAACGCCTGACCTGTTCATAATCAATAACCTGTTGTGTGATCAGTTGTACTGCATTCGGGTTATTGGCGCCGGGAATGGATTCAATCCATGAAGTAACTTGCCGCTGACCGACGGTCGTTTCATCTGCTTTTTCTTCGCGGTATCGCACATAAGAGGTTTGTAACGACGGCATCATCAACAAGCGCCATTTCCTGTTTTTACTCAGGAACGAAGCCATGCAGCCCAATCGAAAATCTGCTGAATAATTTGCCTGAAATGTCAGATTTCGCACTTCCAGCGGTCGGCCGTTACCCAGGTATTCTAATTTGGTGGAGGGCGGAACAAACTCCCAGCCTGAAGCCCGTGTTTCCTGAACCCGATAATTGGAAATTGTGGTTTGTTCGGTAAATATTTTGCGCGCATTGGGCGTATGTTGCGTCAGCCCGAAGTGAAATTCCCAACTAATTTTGGGTGCATTGCGCAATTCAAGCGCAACAGACAACGAGCGGTTGGCCAGTGCATACGCATCCCATTTGATAACTTTTTGAGGAATCATTTCCTGCGCGCCCAGCAACCTCGAAGCCAATACAGCGATAATTAGCGTTAAAAATCTTTTCATGTTCTATGTATATGCTTGTGATGAAACTTTGTCTTGACTACTATTTCAGGGATGAGATCGGTTACTTGAATGGACTGGAAAAACGCGGGTCAGACACCACAAAATCATCTGTCATGGTTTTCAGGAAGGCAACCAGTTGCTGCTTTTGAGTAGATGTAAAATTGCGTTTGATCTGCCCGTTTATGACCATATTAGGGTGCAGGTTCGGGTGATTATTCACACCTGTGCTGTAAAATTCCACCACTTCTTCCAGGGTTTTAAAACGGCCATCGTGCATGTAAGGCGCTGTCAATGCAATGTTGCGCAGCGATGGCGACTTAAACACCCCTTCATGAGCCGGGTTGTGCGTGATGGCTGATTTGCCTTTATCTGCATAATTCATGTCCAGACCATTACACGCTTCAAACACAGTTTGGAATGCCCGAATCGGAGAGTGACAAGATGTGCAGTTGGCAACAAACAGTTTCTGGCCTTCAACTTCATTAGGATCTAACAATGGATTGACTGGCGGATCGAAGTAACTCGTTGTTACTGCAATCGAATTCATATTTCCTTTGGTTGATTCCAGTGATTTATCCAGTTTGGAATGACTGCTGCCAATGGCTTTGACAAATTCTCCAATAGCGGCCAGCATTTGCTCTTTGGTCATGTCAGAATTACCATATACATCTTTAAACAGGTGCTTGTAATAAGGTTGCTCCTGTACGCGCTGCATAACCTCTTCAAGGCTGATGTTCATTTCAATCGGGTTGGTAAATGCCTGTGTGGCCTGGTCCGGAACATTATTGGAACGGTTATCCCAAAGCAAAAAAGGCTTATTAGTACCTGTACCCGCATAGTGCCCGCCAAATTGCGCCACATTGGCCAGTGCCATCGAATTTCGGGCGCCGGTCTTTCCTTCTACACCCTTACTAAAAGCCACATTATCAGAAAAAGCGTATTCCTGTTTATGGCAGGATGCACAGGAAACACTGCGGTCTTTCGACAGGTTTTTGTCATAAAACAGCACCCGGCCGAGCGACGCTTTAGCATCGTCAATAGCGCAAGGCAAAACGCCGACAGCAAACATGTAATTCGGAAACGATGGATTGTACAAATTCGGGTTGGCTGGCAAATTCAGGAATGCGTTTACGTCACGTTCGCGCTCAAAATCATCGCTGACGTCGTTGGTCAGAATTTGCTGTTCGGATTTTTTGCATTGCGTCAGGAGCGCCAATGCCAGAAGGAGGAGCGTAAGGTTTTTCATAATTCTTAATTAAATAGTGAAACGAACTGGAAAACAGACCAATATTTTCCAGTTTCAAATATAAATCAATTATTAATTAGGTAATTGTCATTTTTTTTAAAATGGCTACGCCCGAACCGCAAATGGCGATTTTGAGTATGTGAACCAGACTTTTTACTGTGTAAAAAATTCGATACCTGAAACTAATATCGCGCCTTACCCATGCGCTGAATGCGATGAAGCAGGGCGCGCACAACGATCCAGCCGTGGGCCATAAGGGCCTGCACCAGGCCGAATTGCTCCTTCATGATGGTAAAGCGGTCAAACAAACTCTGGCGATGTCTTTTTTTGGAAATACCGCCCATCAGGTAGCGTGTGAGCGGCTGACTGACCAGCATATTTTCCCGGCTTTGACGCAGGATGCGAATGCACCATTCATAATCGGCGCAAAGGTTGTCGGTACGGTATTCAGGCGCAAGGCTGCGTCGTGGCACGAAGGATTGATGCACCACCAGCATACCAGCCAGATAATCGCGCCAGTG
>JADZBJ010000334.1 GCA_020852155.1 Saprospiraceae bacterium
TCGCCTCAAAACCGAAATCCAAACATACGCTTAACCGACACGAACACGAGGATCAAGCCAGGCATAGGCGAGGTCGGCAAAAAGGTTGATCAGCACGAACATGAAGGCGGTAAACAAAACGCATCCTGACACAACCGGAATATCAAACGCCAACAAGGCCGTCACCGTCACATCGCCCAAACCTTTGAAATTGAACACATTTTCTACAAAAAAAGCGCCCGTCAATAACGCTGCAAACCAGCCCGATACAGCCGACACAATCGGGTTCAGGGCATTGCGCAAAGCATGGCGAAAGACCACGGTGCGTTTGGGCAATCCTTTGGCGGTGGCCGTGCGCACATAATCCTGGGTCAATACATCCAGCATGGCCGAGCGGGTCAACTGAGCGACCAGCGCCACCGGACGCAAACCCAGCGCCAGCACGGGCAGGATCATATTTCGCCATTGTAACTGCCATTCGCCAAAGTCATCAATGGCGTACAGGCTGCCTTGCACATTCAGTCCCGTCCAGTCGCCCAACGCATAACCCAGCCCAAGCGCCAGCAACATGGCCGCCACATACGACGGTACGGAATACCCAAATACCGAAACAACAGCAATGGTATTATCTACCCAACTGCGCGGGTTTAATGCAGCGACCACACCCAGCAGCACACCCAGCAGCGTAGCGAGCAGCATGGATGAAACAGCCAACAAAACAGTCGCAGGAATGGCTTCAGAGAGAATTTCAATCACCGGGCGGCCCGACTGGTATGATTCACGCAGGTAAGGGCGCTTCAAGGCCAACACTTGCTGATCGTTCCAGGAAAACAAGGGATAATAATGGTATTTGTGCTGATTTTCGGCGTTATCTGTCACGACCGATACCGGCGACAGGTCAGCCAGGTATCGCCCTAATTGAACGTACAAAGGCTGATCGAGGCCCAGTTCGGCTGTTTTAGCCTTGACAGTACTCACGTCACTGCGTTGCCCGAAAGTCAACTGTGCCGGATCAACGGGCGCTAAAAAGATAATGCTGCTGATGGTAACCACCACCAATACCATGACCAAAAGTCCGTAAGCCAACCGACGCAGGATGTATGCCAGCATTATATATTGATACCCTGATTTATGTGATTTTGCGGATTGATATGATTGATTTTCGTGATTTTCAATGATTTACAGACGCGAGTCGTTCAAAACCACTTTAGATTGACTATAATTCAAAAATCCGGTAATCTTCGGTAAAGGTAGCGACGACGGGTTCAATTCGTTCACGCTGTGTATCGGTAATGAAAATCTGTCCGAAGTCGCGTTCGAGCAACAGCGACAACAATCTTTTCACGCGTTCGGCATCGAGTTTATCAAAAATGTCATCGAGCAACAGCAAGGGTGTTTTGCCTTTCTGTTGGCGCAGGTATTCGTATTGCGCCAGACGGAGCGCCAGCAGGTAAGACTTGAGTTGCCCTTGAGAAGCAAACTTCTTGACAGGCTGACCGTTCATGCCGAGTTTCAGGTCATCGCGATGCGGGCCGACTGTGCATCTTTGCATGATGCGGTCTTTTTCGCGGGCTTGCTGCAATTTTTCTTCAAAATGCGCAGCATCGGTATCGCTGTCATACGACAGGCCGACAGTTTCCCGGCCATCGGAAATGGCCAGGTAGGCATCCTGAAAAAAAGGCTCCAGCGCAGCCACCAGCAGGCTTCTGGATTCGTAGAGCGTCCGGGCCGGAGCGATCAGTTGGCGATCCAGTCCATCGAGCAGTACCTCATCGAAGAAGCGTTGTTCGGCAAATTGTTTGAGCAGGGCATTGCGCTGTTTGAGCAGGGCATTGTACGTCAGCAGGTGGCGCAGGTATAGCCCGGAGGTTTGCGAGAGGGTCGCATCGAGGAAGCGGCGGCGTTCTTCACTGCCATCCTGAATCAACTCGGTGTCATCGGGGGCGATCATCACCACCGGAAATTCGCCGATATAGTCGGTCAGCCGTTCAACTTCCTGTCCGTTGATTTCCATTTCGCGCCGCTGACCCAGCGGGTATTTGGCCACGATTTTTACAGGGCCGTCAATGCTTTCCAGCGTGGCTTCGAGTCGAAAAAAATCGCTGTCGTGCCTGACTAAGTGCCTGTCAGACAACCCGGAATGGCTCTTGGTCAGGCAGAGGTAGTAAATGGCGTCAAGAACGTTGGTTTTGCCCACGCCATTGAGTCCTGTCAGGCAATTCAATCGCGGCGAAAACGCAAATTGCTGCGTTTCGTAGTTTTTGAACTGAGTAAGGCGGAGCGAGGAAAGATGCACGCGGTGAGTTGTTGAGGGGCAAAAGTCGGAAAAAACGCGAATTAAACGCAGATTTTGCGGATGCTCGCGGATTTACGCGGATTTTTTAACGCGGATTGGGCAGATACTTCCGGATTTACGCGGATTTTCTTAGTGTCTCTTCGTGAACCTCAGTGCCTTCGTGGTGAAAGAAACGCGGATTGGGCAGATACTTCCGGATTTACGCGGATTTTTTTCTTAGTGTTTCTTAGTGCGCCTTAGTGTCTCGTGGTGAAAACAATCGAATCAATCGGACTTAATCGAAACAATCGAATCAATCCCCGGCGTAGTGAAAGAAATGCGGAATCCTTTCAGTCTGAAATAGTTACAATTTGTATATTTGCAAGAAATCCACTCATATCATATAATTTGCATGACCACTATCCTGAATTTTAATGTGGACGACATAGATGCCAAGTTCGTTGAAAACCTGAAAAGGGATTTTGCGCATGCTGATGTTGAAATCCACCTAAAGGATGGAAATACTCCATTGCCGATGATGTCAGATTCGGATTTTTGGGCAGCCCTTGACTTGCTTGACTGGAGTAAAGATGGCGAAGATGACCAAGTGGTTGAACCACTGGTGGCGTTCCTGACCGAACTTCCTATCGCATCTATTTATCGTTTTGCCGACCTGCTTTCAGAGAAACTCTGGAAACTCGATACTTATCTTCATGCCCGCATCTTTCTGAATGACCCGGACGAAGAAGGAATTCTATCCGTTGATGATTTTTTATATACACGCTGCGCCGTGGTGGCAAATGGTCGGGCCTTTTATGAAAAAGTCCTTGCTCAACCCGAATTCATGCCTTCAGACCTGACATTTGAGCCATTGCTGTATGTTGCCCTAACAGCATATAAACGAAAAACAGGTAAAACATTTACGCCTGTTCATGCCTATAATTATGAAACTTATAGCAATAAAGAAGGCTGGAAAAGGTAGCATTTATGTCAGAACACGGTAATTCTAACCATAACAACAAACCGCATCATTTGTACGAAATCAGAGACAGTGTAGATGATGATGTATTTAAATATGGCATTAGCCATGACCCCATTGATGAAGATGGTTACTCCAATAGAATGCGGGTGCAGGTTGATTTCTTAAATCTGGGTGTAAAATGGTTCAGGTTTTTTGCCAGAATTTTAGTAATCAATATTGCGGGCAAAAAAGAGGCGAAAAGGGTTGAGAAAGAATATATACGTCAGTACAAAAACGAAAAAGGCAAGAATCCAAGAGGCAACAAAGAGGACTAAAACGCAGATGGAACGCGGATTTTGCGGATAGTCGCGGATTTACACGGATTATTTTCTTAGTGTCTCTTCGTGAACCTCAGTGCCTTCGTGGTGAAAGAAAATCGGACTTAATCGAATCAATCGAATCAATCCCCTTCGTGGTGAAAGAAACTATTTTTCCCGATACCACACTTGTAACCTGTCCAATAAAATAGGGGTCTGATGAGCAACTCTTTATTTGCTCATTTCATTATGATCCATTTAAAACATCTTTTGCAGGTTATAACACTGCTGTTGCTCGGCTTTTTTACCCCCAAAGCCTCCTCTCAGACACTCGAACTTACAATAGACAGCCTCATATTGGCCAAATTTAATGATCCCGACGGCCCGGGAGGCGTCTTTATGGTAGCCAAAGCAGGCCAACCTGTTTACATCAAGGCATTTGGCATGGCGAATCTCGAACAGAACACGAGGCTGTCATCTGAATCTGTATTTCAAATCGGCTCCATGACCAAACAGTTCACAGCCATCGCCATACTCATGCTGGAAGAACAAGGTAAACTGGCAGTAAGCGACGCTGTTTCCAAATATCTGCCCGATTATCCGAATGGCAGCAATATCACGTTGCATCACTTATTGACGCACACTTCCGGCATCAAAGATTTTACGAAAATGAAAGCCCTTCGCGAGATCGCCCAGAAAGAATTAACCCCGGAAATGCTGGTCAATTTTTTCAAAGATGAACCAGTTGATTTTCAACCCGGAGAAAAGTTTGAATACAATAATTCCGGTTACGCGCTGCTGGGTTATGTCATCGAACTGGTCTCTGGAGAAACCTATGAAAACTTCATCCAAAATCGCATTTTCAGTCCTGCAGGTATGACTCAATCCAGGTATGCGTCTGACAAAACCATCGTATTACATCGAGCCAACGGCTATCATCAGCGAGAGAACAATTACTCCAACAAAACAAATATCAGTTATTCCATTCCTTATGCATCCGGCGCTATCATGTCAACAGCGCTTGACATGTTGGCATGGCAAAACGCATTGAACCAACACCGCTTGTTAAAATCAGAAACGACCCAAAAAGCGTTCAATTCCTATCAATTGGGAAACGGGAGTGATATTCAGTACGGTTATGGCTGGCACATTAAAGACATTAACGGCATTAAAAGCCGCGAACACGGCGGCAGCATTTTTGGCTATAAATCAATGGGCGTTTATATCCCTGAGAAGGATTTATATGTACTCGGATTGAGTAACTGCGATTGCCTGTCGCCAACGCAATTGACAAGAGACATCACAGCGCTTGTCTTGAACTGGACAGGCAAGTAGGAACTCAAACTGTTGCCAGTTTTTCGCCATTCATCACACCAAGCACTTTCCCTCGCAAATTTTGTCCGATCAGGGGCGTATTGTGCGAGCGCGAGCCGATGTGCTGGGTCGTGAACGTCCATTCGGCATCGGGCTGAAATAAAGTCAATTCAGCCGTCGCCCCGGATTTGATTTCGGGAACGGCAAGACCCAGTATGCGACGAGGCGCAAAGGCCATTTTTTCAATCAACATGTCCAGGCTTAATTCGGGAGCAAAAGTCCGGCACAGGGCAAAAGCCGTTTCGAGGCCAATCATGCCAAAGTCGGCATACGGAAACTCCAGATTCTTGGTTTCGATGTCGCGCGGATTGTGGTTGCTGACGATCATATCAATCACGCCGTCGCGAAGTCCTTGCAGCAGGGCCTGGCGGTCGTTTTCCGAACGCAGGGGTGGTTGAACCTTCCAGTTGGCATCAAAGTCGTGCAGTTGCTCGTCGGTAAAACACAGGTTGGCAGCGGCCACCGAACAAGTGACATTCAGTCCTGCATTTTTGGCTTTACGGATCAATTCAACACTTTGCGCTGTCGAAATCAGGTGAATATGCAGGCGACTTCCGGCGTATTCCAGCAGGCTGAGGTCGCGCTGTACCATGAGTGTTTCGGCCAGTGCCGGAATGCCCTTCATCCCCAGCGAAGTACTCATCACGCCCTCGTGCATTTGTCCGCCGGCAGCGATGGTTTTATAATATGGCTCGTTGATAATCAACCCGTTGAATGCTTTGACATATTCCAGTGCCCGGAGCAATAACCCGGCGTCCTGAACGGATTTTTCACCATCTGAAAAGGCGACAGCGCCCGCGGCGTGCATGTCGTATAATTCAGCCAGGTCCTTGCCTGCGCATTCCTGCGAAATCGCGCCAACAGGCAGAATATTCACCAACTCGCCGGCTGATTTTTTCTGCACATACAACACCTCTGATTTGCTGTGAATGGCCGGATGCGTATTCGGGAAAATCGCTACACGCGTAAATCCGCCCATTTGCGCAGCGCGCGCCAACGTATGCAGGTCTTCGCGGTGTTCATAACCAGGGTCGCCCGATTGTGCGCCAATATCCATCCAGCCCGGCGATACGCACAGGCCCGGTTCGTCCCAAATTTCAGCGCCTTCCGGCGGTGTCAGTCCTTGACCGATGGACTCTATTTTTCCATGGCGAATCAGGATGTCCTGTGATGCCGTGCTGCCATTTTCAGAAAAAATTCGGGCATTTTTGATGAATATCAGCATGATGTCAGGTGTTGTGGAATGGGGGATTTGTTAGATTGGTGATTTGTTGGATTGGTGATTTGTTTAAATTTATGATTTCTGGTGTGGGTAATGGCCAATTTTGAATGATGGATCATTCTTCATGATCCGGCGTACTTTCTGCCTCTGCCTTTTTCCCTTCATACAGATCAAACTGCTGAAAACTGCACTCCAACGGGCCATTGAACAATGTAATACGACGCGAAGGACGCAGTCCTACCGATTTCAGGGCATCGCGATTGCTGGAAATCAGCCAGGCTTGCCAGCCGGGCCAATTTTTCTTCATGGTATCGCCGATCAGCGCATAGAACGCGGTCGTATCGTACACTTTCAGGCGTTCGTCGTAGGGCGGATTCATGATTAAATGGCCGGAAGTTTCGGGTGGCATCAACTTTTCAAAAGCCATTTTTTCGATATGAATGTTTTTTTCCAGCCCGGCAGCCAGGATGTTCAGTGTGGCAGCATTTCTGGCTCTCGAATCAATATCACTGGCGTGAATTTTAAAATCAACAGGTTTCACAGCATCGTCTGCGGCTTTTTTCACGGCCAACCAGCGTTTTTCGTCATAGTCAGGCCAACGTTGGAAGCCGAATGACTCACGATTTTGCTGGGGCGGTATGCGACAAGCCATCATCGCCGCTTCGATGGGCAGGGTGCCGGAACCGCACATCGGATCAACGAAACAGGTGTCGCCCTGCCAGCCCGACAAGAGAATCATGCCTGCTGCCAATACTTCGTTGAGGGGCGCTTCCACGCTATCACGACGATAGCCGCGCATGTGCAACGACGAGCCGCTGGAGTCCAGTGAAATATCGCAAAGTCCGCCATCAGCCCGAACGTGTATCCGCAATGTGGGCGAAACCGTGTTCACGTCCGGACGGCGTCCGGTGCGGTCGCGAAACTGATCCACAATAGCGTCTTTGGCCAGCAGGCCGAGATAATGCGAGTGTTTAAAAATTTCTCCGGTAGCAATGGTATCAATGGCGAGCGAATCGCGATTGGTCATGTATTCACTCCAGTCAATTTGCCGGATGCCATCGTAGAAACTACGCTCGTTGCCGGCCCTGAAACGATGAATCGGCACAAGAATGCGCAAGGCAGTACGGAGTTCGTAATTGGCGCGATACAGCAAGTCAACGTCTCCGGCAAACTCTACGGCGCGTTTGACGGCTTTGACAGCTGCTGCGCCGAGCGCTGTCAACTCATCGGCCAGGACGGGTTCGAGGCCCGCCAGCGTTTTGGCCACACATAAAAATTTCGGATTGTCAGTAGATTCCATGTCGGAGTGTTTTTCGGGTTAGCGATGTTCGATGAAAAGTTCTTTGTAAGTTGTTTGCTCGTCTGGCAGACGACGAAAGCGCAAATGGGCGGCTTCTCCCACGACAATTTCAGCCGTAGTGTACACTTCGCAACCTTCCATCAGGTGGCCGCCGAAGGTTGTCCCGGTGCTGTCAGACAGCGCAATATGTAAATGTGAACCATCGGGCGAGAGTGTGCCCACCAGCGATACAATTTCAAATTTGTCAGAGCGGACGGTCGGACCGGGTTGATTGGCCAACCTGAGTGTGGCTTTGCGCAGGCTACCGACACAGGTGACGATATAACCGGCCTGCATGTCATGTTCGCGGACAAAAGCGTCAATCTCACGCTTTAAATCCTGGCCGGGTTTGAGTCGAAAAGCCCTGATAGTGGAATCTTGTTGGCGCATACGATGCTGCGGATTGCATGCAGCGAGCGCAAAGGTAATCAGCAGGAGCAGAGCAGAGGGAATGTTCATGCCCGCAAAGGAAAAGAGAATTTTGAGGAGGATGCACTGGATTTGCGTACGGGGGCGTTCGGTCGCATTATTTTTCAAATTTCAAATTTCAAATTGTATATTTTCTAATTTGAAATTTGAAAAATACAATTTGAAATTTGAAAAATGAAAGGCCGGTTATTCAATCGAAATAATCGAATCAATCAATCCACTTTGATTCTAACGCCTTTGGAGTGGCTGCTGAATTCAGGCGCATACATGCACTGCATGGTGGTGATGCCATTGCTCATGTTACCGCGATGGCTGACCACAACCGGATATTCAAAAACAAACGTGCCTTTGGGCAGGTAGTCAATGAAAAAGTGGGTCGCCAGGTCTTTGGTGCTTTCGTAGTAGCCCAGCCCGTCCTGCCATTTGTACTGACTCAGCACATTGATTGGTTCAAGTCCGGCTGCGCGCATGTCCTTCAGGTGAACGTATTCCATGGCGCGATCAACCCGGATTTCGATGCGGACTTTCAACTTATCACCGCGTTTGAGCGAGGCGCCTTCAGCCACTGGTTTCAGGATTGGCCCGGTTGGAGAATTTTCTTCCAGATAAAGTTGCTTGACAATCTTGAGCGGCGTTTCCTGGAAATTTTTGATCTGATCCAGGTCTTCAAAATACTGGAAGTACGCGCCACCCCAAGCGATATTGCTGTTCGGGTTTTTCACCTCAATACTGCTCATGGATTTAGTGATGTCCTTACCTGACCAGTTTTGCTTGAAATAGCCCGTCCCGGCTTCGTATTCCTTGATTTTCAAGACTTTACCACTGAGTGACACTTCAACCGGCTTGGTATTTTCAAGCCAGTTATCGCCATTGAGCAAGAGCGCATAAACGGCTTCGGCGGTGGCTTTTGTGCTTTCCCAGCGATTGGTTTGCTTGTTTTTCAGCAGCCAGATACGCAGTTCCTCGACGGCCTGGCGATCGTTGGCCACTTCACTGAACACCTCAACCATGATGGCTTGTGTTTCGATGGGCAACTGGTACCAGTAGTAGCCCCAACTGACGGGCCAGAACATGCCGAGTTCTTCCTTCACCGTAGCGCGTTCGCGCAAACTGGCTACGATACGCATGGCGGCGTCTTTACGACCGTAGCGGTTCAGCACCAGCGCCAGCATTCCTTGCTCGTAAATGCCTTTTTTCAACCAGTGCGTTTCGGCCTGACCCAGGTAATAAGCCAGTTCGGGCGACGGGCGATCAACGGGTGAAAAAGAGCGGGTGTACAAGTATTGAATCATCAGACCATCCAGATGATCGTCTTCGAGTTTCACTTTTTGCTGTTCCGCCAGACGGAGCAGTTCTTCATAATGACGGCGCACCTGTGCATCGCAGAAACCCAGGGCTTTATCCACCATTTGCGTCACTTGCTCGTTGTTTTGAGGGTCAAATGCGCCCAATTTGGCCAAATGGCCCATTCCGCTGGCGATGTGCTGGGTGATGTGCCAACTGCCGGGGCCTCCGGCAAACCAGGGCCATGAGCCGTCTTCGTATTGGCGTTCAGCCCAGGTATTCAGGGCGCGTTCGCGCTCGTCGCTCATACGGTTGAGGTCAAACAACAAGGCGATGTTTTGCTTTTGTTGCGCTTCGTTTTGCGCATCCATCACCCAGGGCGTTTCTTCCAGCAGCGCCGTTTTCAACTCCTGATTTTTGGACAGGTTTGATTTCAAAGCGTCAGTGCCTTTCCAGCGGTCGTAAATGCGGCGGATATTCGGCATTTTCTGCGTGACGCTTGATGCCAGCGTATTGGCATAAAAACGGCTAAACACCTGCTCGGAACATTCGTACGGGTACTCCATCAGGTAGGGCAATGCCTGCACGGCATACCACACCGGATTGCTCGTAAATTCAAGCGTCAGGTTGTGCGGCGTCAGGGTTGACGACTGACCGAGATTTTTCAAAGGCTCGAACGTGAATGTTTTACGCTGATTGCCGCGCACTGTAATGGGCATGGTTTCGGTGACGAGCATCCGATTGCTCACTACAGGCAGGGTATTTTCCTCGCCGTCGCGCCATTTTTTGCCGTCGGCAAAAATCTGCCACGTCACAGCGCCCGTGAAATCTTCCGGCACTTTGAAACGCCAGGTCAGGGGCGCCGATTGGCCGGGTTGAATGGAAAAGTTGGAAACCCGCGCTTCGCGGCTACCGAGGCCGAATGCCGTTTCGAGGGGCTGCAACGTATTGGCATCAAGCAGGTTCAGGGTGGCCGTGCCACTCAGGCTTTCCTGTGAGAGATTGCTGACTTTGGCGGCAAATTCAAACTCGTCGCCAGCCCGAAGAAAACGCGGCGGGTTGCTGATGACCATCAACTCCTTCTGCGTCACGACCGACTTGGTGGACAATACCTGCTGCAAATCTTTCGTGTGGGCAAACGTAAAGAGGTTCCAGCGTGTCAGCGATTCGTTCATCGTGAAACGCAGCACTACATCGCCGTTAGCATCGGTGCGGATTTCAGGAAAAAAGAACACCGTTTCGTTCAGGTTGCGGCGCAGTTGCGCCGGAGGTGTGGCTTTCGCATCTTCTGAAGTTATCCTTAAATCCGTTGTCCCGTCGGAATCTTTTTGCATACTTTTTTCCATCTGCACCGATGGCGCCGCCGCCATATCGGCCATGACTCCAGGCGCAACGCCCCCTACGGCCATGGCGCGCGATCTGTACATCATACGGCCCCACATCGGGAAGTCAAACCAGTTGATTTCCTGAAACATGCGTACGCCATTTTCGGGCACAACACCTGGCATAAACAGGTAGTCGCCGCCGGAAATGGTGAAATTATTACCATCCACGACATTGATTGCTGAATAGCGCATCGGAAAATCAATGCGCTGCCAACCGTGCGGATTGTATTGATCCAACGAAGCATCATATAGCGTCGCAACCATTTCAGCCGCTACTTTTTCCTTGTTAGGGCCACTGATGCGTATGCGCCATTCCTCTTTTTGTCCCGGGGCGAGTTTGTCGCGGAAACTTTCGTATGAAACTTTCAACTCCTTGTTCGACCACGGTACGGTTACCGCCACCCCGCTTTCGCGATATTGACGATTGTTTTTGATGACGATATAGTGGTACAAGATTCCACCGCGATCAGCCTCGGTAACGCGCCATTCCATGACAGAAGACTTGGCCCAGGCTGGATTGACCAATACGCCGTTTTGCTCGCGGGCGATAAAGAAATTGAGGTTTTCCGCTTGTCCGCCCAACTGGATTTTAGCCGTTTCGCCGGGTTCGTAGTGATTTTTTTCAGGACGTGCCTGCGGCGTTACAAATCGTTTTTGGTCGTCGAAAACCCGAATATAGCGTTCAATTTTGACCGATTCACCGTAAGCGTCTTTTGTTTCCAACACCAGCAAATACCATCCTGCACGAAGCGAACTGTGCGAGAGGTTTACTTCGTTGCCTTTAGCCGTATTGAACGTAAACGGAACGATAAAGTCCGCACGATCCCAAGACGAAGGCTCGGCTTCATTTCCGTAGGCAAATTGCGGAAAATTGCGCTTGAATGTCGCCTTATCCATTGTCTGCACATCCGGCGCATCCCAGAAGCGCTGAACGGGCATAACCGCTGGTTCGACCAAGCGTTGCATGGTGATGCTACCAGACGTGGATTGTGGTTTGCCCGCCATATTATTGACCGTCAATCCGACTTTTTTCAGGCTATCCAGGTGAATTTCATTAGGCAACTCAAGCGCTACGTCAAGGGCTGAATACGCTGCATGGAGCCACGACTCGCCGGAACGTGTTTCGCCGCTGATGTCGGTGATATCCACCGTGACTTTATATTCAAACAAAGGCTGGACTGATTTCGGGATGGATTTGTCTGCTTTCAGTGTAAAAGGTATGGAAAACAGTCCATTGGCGTCAGTGGTCGTTGTGCCGTTGGCTATTTCACGCTCGGGGCTTTCAAAAAAGTTGGGGATGTTGCGCGTATAATCGTAATTAATATACGGAAAACGCGGCGTGCGCACCACACGATAGCGTACGGCGGCGTCACCAACGGCGCTTCCGGCGTAGTTTTTGGCTTCGCCCGTTACACTTACTTTTTCATCGAGGCGATAACTGCCTTCGAGGGGTTTCATCACCACCTCGAAACGAGCGAGTTTATACTCTTCGACTGAAAAAGACGCGCCTCCGTTTGCGCCTTCTGCCACGATGCTCATAAAACCGGTCAGTCCGGAAGCAGGCGCTGTAAACGAGCCATTAAACGTACCGAATTCGTTGGTAGTAAGGGTTTTAGAGCCTTTTTCCTGTCCGTTTACATCCAGAAATTTCACCGTAAGGCTATGTTTCGGCATGATTTGCGGACGACCTTCTTTGTCCGTTTTATAGACAATGGTTTTGAAAAACACCGTCTGGCCGGGACGATACATGCTTCGGTCAGTGAAAAAGTGCGCAGAAATTTCTGAATTGTCATTTTCGTAAATCTGGTATTGATAAATGCTTGACAACAGAAAACTGTCAGGGCCAAGTACTGCGCGCACCTGCGCCATCTGATTCTCTAGTATCTGAACACGAGCCTGACCCTGTGCATCGGTTTTTTGTGTCTGGGTCAGTTTCCATTTTGGGTTATTTTGTCCGTTTGGTTTTTGAAAACACTCCAACTGAACATTACCCAGCGGCGCGCCGGTTTCGCGGTCAGCCAGGACAAACAACTGTCCCGGCGCTTGTTCGTTAAATGAAACACCAGCCAGTCGGGTTACTGTAAAGTTGGCAAACGACACGGGTGATTTATGGTGGTCAAAATCGGCGTTTTCAGCGCAGATGACCCAATAATTCCCCAATGGCAAAGCATCCAGCGCAATTTCGGTGCTGTGCATTTGATAATCCTTCGGATCGGGAATGTTCCAGGTGCGGGTTTGCACTGTTTTTTGAGCCATCAGCCACGCCATGCGCTTGTCCCACTCGTAGCCTGCATTTTCCCACTCGTTGATGTCGTGGCTGCCGCGTACGACTTTCACATACGTTGAATTGACATTCCGAAAATTCAATTTCACTAAAACAGGTTTTTCCGGCAACCATGCGCGTTCGACTTCGCAGGTCAGGTACTGCTGGCGAATGTCATACAACAGCGACTGGCTAACTTTAGCCGCGTAACTGCCTGGGGCCGTCTGAATGGCCCTTTCCAGCAATTCGACGGCTTTTTGGTTGGCCTTGGGCTTTTCATCGGCAGCATTGGTTTCGTAGTAATAGAACCAGGCCAGTTCGTACAATATTTCCGCCGACGCCGGATGGCTGGCGTATCGGTCGTGCAGCGTTTCAAGCGCGGAGCGATAGTAATCTTTCTTGTTTTCGAGGGTGGAGTTATTCCAGGCAAATTTCAATCGAACCAGGTCAACATGAATCTGCGAGGGTACGTTGCGGAAGGTTTTGGAGGGCGAGCCGTCGGAGTAAACTTCCGTGCGTTCAGGGCGAACGGACAGTTGTTGCAGCAGTTTTACGGCCTGAAATTTGCCACTGTTGGGGTCGCCGTTTGAAAAGTCGAACCGCACAAAATCCGCCGTTGGCGCGAAGGCTTCCGGCTGATTGAGTTCAAAAAGATTAACGGGTTCAGTCAGGTAATTTTGCTCATTGACCAGAAAATCAAGTGCGCGATGCGCCAAAAGGTCATACAAAGTCGGGCGCAACGGGTCGCCGCCAATGGAATCGCCAAGGCCTGGCATCAGAATTTCTTTGAAATCGGCGGCGCTCATTTCGCGAATCAGGCCTTGTTTGGCCGAAACAGAAGCGACATACAAGTCAAATGCGCGTTTTTGCAGTTGTCCGACCGACCAGGTGCGAATGTCATCACCGGGCGTTGCCGTTTCGGTGCGCTGGCGAATTTCCCAGCCTTTGGATTGCAGGTAAGCCGAATACAACTGCCCTGTCAGGCTATTCAGGATGGCTTTTTGTAAAATACCGGCAGTGGCCAATTCGCTTTCAAAGCGCTGAATGCTCTTTTCAAAGCCGTCATCATCGAGTTGGGTCGTGTATTTTCCCCAGTAAATCAGGGCTTTAACGGCCTGAGCCGGAATGTTATCGGCTTTGGCGCGCGCATGGATGGCATCTACTTTTTCCAGGGCTGAGCGAATAAGGCCCTGCTTTTCGAGGCTGTCCACAGCAGCCCATTCAGCGGCATAAGGTTGGTCGGGAATGGTATTTACTTGATCGTTCATAATACCGGGGTTTGGTTCGACGGATTTATCTTTGAACCCTAACCATCGGCAACCGAAACTCAGGGATAACAAAAGAAAAAGGGTCAGGAATTGGGTGAATTTACTTTGATTAGGCATGGTAAACTGTTGGTGGTTTTTGATCGAACAAACGTACGCAGGTTTGGATGCATTGTAAGTTGAAATTACACGAGGTAAAAGCAAAAAAATTAAAACTTGAAAAGCCAAATATCAACGTGGTGTTTCCTGAAATATCACAACCCGAATCATCTACCGCTTACTTATCCACATTTTGTGAATTAAATAGGTTGTTCAGGCCGTGCTTCGGTGGTACATTTGCCGTCTTGTTCAAGCATCCCTATTGATATGAAATTCAGCGTATCCTCGACCGAACTGTTGAAGCAGTTGCAAATCGCTTCCGGGGCCATTGGTTCCAACCCTGTATTGCCTATTCTGGAAGATTTTTTATTCAAAATCGAAAGCAAACAACTCACCATAGCCGCTACCGATCTGGAAACCAGCATCACCACCAGCATTGAAGTGCTGGCAGATGACGACTTTACCGTAGCCGTACCGGCCAAAATTCTGTTGGACACGCTCAAGGCGTTGCCTCAACAACCCATCACGTTTTCCGTCAATCCGGACAACTGGGGTATTGAAATCACATCCTCGTACGGCAAGTACAAACTCGCCGGTGAAAATGGCTCGGACTACCCTACCCTGCCCGAAGCCGATACGGTGGACACCGTAAAAATCAACAGCCAATATTTGCTGGAAGCCATCAATAAAACGGTATTCGCCACCAGCAGCGACGAGCTGCGTCCGGCCATGACCGGCGTTTATTTTCAGGTGGATTTCAACAAAATGATCTGTGTGGCTACCGATGCGCACAAATTGGTGAAATACACGACGCCACACCTCGCCGGTGAAGTAGCGACTTCATTCATCGTTCCGAAAAAAGCGCTCAACCTGTTGAAAAATGCGCTGCCCGCCAACGAACCGGTGACGCTGTCGTTCAACAAGGCCAATGCGTTTTTCTCTTTCGGCAACATGAATCTGGTTTGCCGCCTGATTGACGCGCGCTACCCCGACTATAACGCCGTGATTCCGGTGGACAATCCGAACGTGATGACCGCCAATCGCGCAGATTTGCAAAATTCGCTGAAACGTATCGCGATTTACGCCAATAAAACGACTAATCAGGTAGTACTGGATGTTCAGCCCAAAAGCCTGACAGTGTCGGCTCAAGACCTCGACTTCTCCAACGAAGCCACCGAGCAAATGAGTTGCAACTTCGACGGCGCACCGCTGCGTATCGCGTTCAATGCGCGCTTCCTGGCAGAAATGCTCGGCGTACTTGACTCTGAAGAGGTGCGCATGGAATTCAGCACGCCCAGCCGCGCCGGTATTCTGTCGCCCATCGAAGAGGCCAATGCCAACCGCGATATTCTGATGCTGGTGATGCCGGTGATGTTGAATGCGTAGTTATCGGGCATAGCCCTTTGGATAGTTTCGCACGAGGCGGAGCCGAGTGCGAGCGATGATTTTTTTTGTAAATTCTATTGATTTATTATACTTTTGTGACAAGAAACCAAAACGTTTAGGACGTTTGAGCAGGGGACTTCGTCTGTAAGGTGCATCTGGCGTTGGTTTCTTTTTCGGAAAGCGCATTGTCTGTTGGCAATGCGCTTTTCATGTTTTTCTACGAATGTACATGGTCTGTAAAATCAAGCGATTGATTTTGCCCTTCTTGGTAACCCGTCTTATTTCTTTCAGAACGTAGTGGCAATTATCAGTCTCCTTGGTAAAAATCAAGGTCTCTTTAATCATACTTTTTCCCTGTTTTTTCACATCTAAAACAATGTTATCCATAGATAATATAATGTCAGGAATTGCAAGAAAATCAGCCTTTGTAACGGCCACTTGGCCATGCAATGCTTCCTTTGCAGGATTGCCATGACGAAAAAGAGTATGTACTATACTATAATTATCAATTGAAACCCAAAAACCATCGACGTCTATTCCTGTTTTCTCCAGTATTTTTTGAGAAAGTGCTGTGTCTATCATAAACATATCAATAACTTGATACTCATTGCGAGGATTGTTTAATGCGAATTCATAAAGCGCTGAAATTTGCAGTCGAATATCTTCCTTCATGACATATTAAATTCAAGTTTTTTATTTGACACAAATTTGCACAAAAAACATAAATTTAAAACAATTTGGATTATATTTATTTTTCAATATCTACAAAAAAACGACCGGATGTCCTGATGGATGTCCGGTCGTTTTTGTTTTCGGGCATAGCCCTTTGGATAGTTTCGCACGAGGCGGAGCCTCGCGCGAGCGATGTTTTTAGTTCAAGCCTATTGCTGGCACGACGGTTTTGCTTTCAATTTTTCCTTGAAATCCCTGATCTTGTTTTGCAGGTTGATGCTATCCGGGTAGCGCACCTGCATGGAGTCAATCAGTCGAACATCCTCGGCCCTGGGGCAGTTGGGCGTCTGGAGATTGGTGGCAATTGAGTATGCATTATTGTACGTTTCCCAAAACTCTGCAATCTCTTTGGCGGCCAATGCCTTCCGGGCGTTGTCGCGCTCTGAAATAGCGGCTTGCTCTGCTGTTTTAGCTTTTTCCAAAAGTATTAGCACATACAGCACCACCCCGATGACTACTGCCAGTACCAGCGCCATGAGGGTCACCAAAGCCAACAAACGGCGGCGACGACGCTGGGCCTCCACGCGTTCGGCTTCGGCCCGTTCTTTGGCCCTGCGTTCCCCTTTGGATTTGAGGATGGGCGCGATCAGGGTGTCATGGCTAACCTCGTAGTTGAAACCGCCCGTGGCAGTCGCTTCACGACGCAGCAAAAAGGCGCTTTCCAACTGATTAAGCAGTTGTTGGTCTATACCGCGCTCGGACAGCAACACACCGGAATCTATACTCAGTCGGCGTGCTTCGCCGGTTTTTTCATCTTCAAAAAGCAGTTTTTCCTCAATGAGCAATTGCGCGGGTGTACGGTCTTCCTCAGATAATTTATCCAACAAACGCTGGTAATACCCTTCGAATACCTCTTCAATATGATCGGCGAAATGGACAGGTTCAATACGGTTGCCGGGGATTTCGCCTTTGATAACCTTGTCTTCCAGGTACTCGCACAGTATCTGCAACTGAAATGCCTCAATGCCACTCCGCTGCGATGCCTTGGTTTCTGCCAACTTTTGGGTCATTACCCGCAGGGCTTCTGCACTGTAGGTAAATGCCGGAGATGCAAAAACGGTCTCTGTGGCTGCTGCGGGTTTTTCTATCGCTTCTCGCGCCTGATCGGGCGTGAGTCCGCGCAATTCGTAACGCTTCTGAAGGATGGCCGGCAGTTTATCCTTCATCGAATCGAGCAAACTCATGCGATCGGAACGGATGGAAAACAGCACCTTGGCATCGAAAGGCGTAGCGATGAAGCGCTGTTGTTCAGGCGTCAGGCGGTCGTTGAGGTTTCGGACGGCCTGCGGCACTTCGGTGTACAGGAGGTCGGCCAATTGCTCCTTGAAGGCCTGCTGTTCAGCCAGTGGATAGGTAAAAAACTCCTCGAATTGGTCAAAAATGAATACAAACCGGCGTTTTTCACGGCTTTGTTTGCGTTTGAGTTGGTGCCACAGCGTTTTGGGCACATCGAGGGTTTTGATAAAGTCCGCTTCGGGGTTGTCTGAAAGGATTTCATCCATTTTCAAGGCCATCGCCTCGGAAGGGTTTGAAGCACCTCCAGCATTGGCACTGTAACTGCCCAAACGCACCACCACCGGCACGGCTTCGCGTTCAATTTCGGGTAGCATGCCCGCGTTGATGAGCGAACTTTTGCCATAGCCAGATTTACCGAACAGCACCACGAGTTTTTCCAGCCAGATCAGGTCGAGCAGGTCTTCGATGTCGCGGTCGCGGCCAAAGAACAGATCCCGTTCGGAGGTTTCAAACGGCTTTACCCCCGGATAGCGTTTTAGCAAAGCGTTCGTGTTCATGGGCAGGCATTTTTAGACATTTCGAGGATAGCATCTATAATCTGCGCAAGGCCGGTGCGATAATCGCGGCTGTCGGTTTTATCCTTTTCGCGTTCGAGCAGGGCGTATCTGGCCTGTAGTTGTATCGCGTCATTTTCCCAGGGTTTGCCTGATGCGGCTTGTCGGAGCAGGTCGAGGGCATTGTCAATTTCGCCCATCGCCACCCGCTTGAGTATGTCCACGGCCTCCGGGCAGGCTGCGCTGTTGGTAGTATTGCGAAGCATTTTCTCGTCGCTACAGCGCTGATAAAGTTCCGTAAAAAAGTCAAACTGATCGCCCATGAACCGGATGCGGAATTGCTGCATCACGAAATCGTTGGTTTGGATATCGTTGAGCGATTTGTCAATGGAGATCATTTTTTCGCTGCGACCGTTGTCGCTCAGGAATTTCAGCAGCAGTTGGGAGTACCATTTATCGAACTGAAAGCCCAAAAAGATATAAGTGCCGGCCTCGCGGAAACTGCGCATCAGTTTGTTGGGCAGGCTGGACGTGCCCAGGGCGGATTGCAGCATTTTATACACGTCGTCGTAGTCAAGCACGAGCGAGTCGTCCTGGTCTTTAGAGCCGAATAGGTTATAAACCAAGGGCAGCGCTTTCGAGGGCTTTTCGATTTCCTCGTTTTCGTTGTCGCGGTGGCGGTGCTGAAAATAGTGAAAGCGGTGCTTTATGCCGTGACGATAGAATGCTTCCGTCACGAAGGTATCGGGGTTGAGCGACACCACTAAATGGAAGGGTATTTCGGTGATGCGCCGCAGGATGGTTTCATCCGGTGTGATGTCGCGGTAGAGACGTTTGACCTGACGCGCCACCCGCACCTTGCTTTCTGGGGAATTGAACAGAAAAAACCCGTCGCGGTCGTAGTAAAATGCAATGTCGTCGGGGTTGCGGGCGTGCAGCTGCTCGCGGATATGCTGATTGAGCGGCTTGCCGTTGACTTGCATCATTTCCGGCCCGATCAGCAGCACGGCCTTTTGGTCGCGGATGTCGTCGAGTATGTCGAGCCAGTCGGTGGGCGTGAGGGTGGGCATGTGGGTAGTGGTGAGTGGTAAACTGTACGTGGTGATTGGGGTATCACTTTTATTGTTGTGAATGGCTTTTAGAATTGGATGTCGCAGTTGGGGAGGAGTTTTCGGATTTTTTCTTGCTCGGCGGGGGGGATGGGGTTGTCGGATAAGTCTAAATTTGTCAAATTTATCAAGGCTCCGATTTGGGTAGGGAGGGCGGTTAATTGGTTGTCTGACAAATCCAACTCAGTCAATTTTGTCAATTTCACGATTTCTGGCGGCAGGGCCGTCAATTGGTTGCCAGACAAACCCAAGATCGCCAGATTGGTCAATTGCCCGATTTCTGGCGGCAGGGCAGTCATTTGGATGTCAGACAAACCCA
>JADZBJ010000335.1 GCA_020852155.1 Saprospiraceae bacterium
AATACTCCTCGCCTGTGGAACGAAACCCGAAGCCTTCATAAAAACGCAATAAATACGTCTGAGCGCCGATTTTGATGTGCTCATTCGGGAATAAAAACCGGCACATCTCGATACTCTTTTCCATTAAAGCCTTGCCGGCTCCGGTTCCCCTGGCCTTAGGCAAACTGATGACCCGGCCAATGGAACAGTAATCGGGATAAGCAATACCACGCGGCAATAATCGGGTATAACAGATTAATTGGCCCGCTTCATTGCGCCCCATCAGGTGCCAGGCTGGCTGATCTTTGTCGTCGCAATCCAGATAAGGGCAGTTTTGTTCTACCACGAAAACTTCCTGACGCAATTGAAGGATTTCATAAAGTTCCAGTGGCGTAAGTTGATCGAATGGAAGGCAGGTAAATTGTAGCATATAATTTTTTTTGCAGCAAGAATCGCAATCATCCCGGCAAATCCCAAATTATGATCATTATTTTCGATTTGAATCGAAAAATATAGTCATTATTTCTGATTTACAACCGATCACCTGCACCTGCTGTTTCGTGAAAAGACACTTGAAAGCCTTTCATGAAATTTAAACAACCTCTGCGCCTTTTCATAATTTCGCCCCCGCTATGTCCAACCATATTCTACACCACTACATTCAGGGCCAATGGCTCAAAGGCTCGGGCGACGCCCTGCCGCAATACCACGCACTCACAGGCGAAGTCATCAGTACGGTACATTCCGACGGACTTGATTACGCTGGCATGCTGGATTATGCCCGCACCAAAGGCAATCCGGCCCTGCGTCGGCTGACTTTCCACGAGCGAGGCCGCATGTTAAAAGCCCTGGCGCTTTACCTGCTCGAACGCAAGGATAATTATTATCGCATCAGCCACATGACCGGCGCTACCCGCGCCGATTCGTGGGTTGACATTGAAGGCGGCATTGGCAACCTGTTTGCCAACGCCAGTTTGCGCCGCCGTTTTCCTGACGAACCTTATTATGTCGAAGGCGAAACCATCCGGCTTTCCAAGGAAAACACCTTTGTCGGGCACCATATCCTGACGCCGAAGCGCGGAGTAGCCATCCACATTAACGCGTTCAATTTCCCGATATGGGGCATGCTGGAAAAAGTCGGCTGCAACCTCATGGCGGGCGTTCCGGCAGTGGTCAAACCTTCCGAGCAAACGTCGTTTTTGACCGAAGCCTTATTCCGCGATATCATCGCCTCTGGCATCTTACCGGAAGGCGCGCTGCAATTGGTGGTCGGAACAGGCAGGGGCATCATTGACCACGTCGAAAGTCAGGATGTGGTCACCTTCACCGGCTCGGCTGAAACCGGTCGAAAATTGCGCGCTCACCCGGCCATCATCCAGCATTCAGTTCCATTCACCGTGGAGGCCGATTCGCTCAACGCCGCTATCCTCGGTGAAGACGCCGTACCGGGCACGCCCGAATTCGATATTTTTATCAAGGAATGTCGTCGGGAAATGGTCACCAAAGCAGGCCAGAAATGTACAGCCGTCCGGCGTATTCTGGTACCTGACACCCTGCTCGACGACGTTCAGGCAGTGCTGACCAAAGCCCTGTCGCAAACTGTCGTTGGCGACCCTTCCGTTGAAGGTGTGCGCATGGGCGCTTTGATTAATCGCCAGCAAATGGCCCGCGTACAACAGCAACTCGATCTGCTGACGACCGAAAACACTATGGTTTACGGCGATCCTGAAAGATTTGACGTGGTTGGCGCCACCCGTGAAAAAGGTGCGTTTCTGCCGCCGGTTTTACTGCGCAACGAACGCCCTTTCGAGCAAACCTTAAGCCACGAAACGGAGTGTTTCGGCCCGATTTCGACCATTATGCCTTATAAAAACCTTGAAGATGCCATCATTCTGGCCAATATGGGCAAAGGCTCGCTGGTGAGTACCATCTGCACCCACGCGCCTGAAACCATGCGCGAGTATGTGCTCGAAGCGGGGGCTTTTCACGGGCGAATTCATATCCTCAACCGAACATCCGCCAAGGAAAGCACCGGACATGGTTCGCCACTGGCGACGCTTGTACACGGAGGCCCTGGCAGAGCGGGCGGCGGCGAGGAAATGGGCGGTATGCGCGGCGTACTGCACTATATGCAACGGACGGCCATTCAAGGACACCCCACGGATATTACGACTGTAACCCGACAATATCAGGTGGGTGGCACACAAACGGAAACGCCCGTTCACCCGTTCAAAAAGCATTTCGACGACCTGTTTATTGGCGAAACACTCTTCACCGCCAAACACACCATTTCAGAAGCCGACATTCACAATTTTGCCAATGTCCGCGGCGATAATTTCTACGCGCACATGGATGCCACTTCGCTGGAAGGCACGCCTTTTACCGGACGCGTAGCGCATGGATATTTCGTGTTGTCAAAAGCCGCCGGCTTGTTTGTAGATGCTAAAAAAGGCCCCGTTCTATTGAATTATGGGCTCGAAGAATGTCGTTTCATCAAGCCTGTTTATCCGGGCATGACTATCGGCGTAAAACTGACGGTCAAGGAAAAAATTGAACAAGAATACGACCCGACCAGAGAAGGCGTCGCCGCCATCCCGCGCGGTATCGTCAAGTGGCTGGTGGATGTTTATGATGAAACCGGCGAAACTGTCGCCATCGCTACGATTCTAACCATGGTTCGATTAAAGCCGATTAAATCCGATTGATCCGATTAAGTCCGATTGCCCTCGTAGTGTAAAATGGTACGCGGATAACGCGGATGCAAGCAACGCGGATTTTCTTAGTGTTTCTCGTGGTGAAAAAATCGAATCAATCGGACTTAATCGAATCAATCAAATTGCCCTCGTAGTGTAAAATGGTACGCGGATAACGCGGATGCAAGCAACGCGGATTTTCGCGGATTTCCTTAGTGTCTCTTCGTGATTCTTAGTGCCTTCGTGGTGAAAAAATCGAATCAATCGGACTTAATCGAATCAATCGAAACAATAAAAAACACCTGTTATGCAATTCGACTCGTTTACCGCCCGCGAATGTCCTGATCCGCGCACCACTGCACCGCATATTTTGCCTTTGTATGCCACCTCCTCATATGTCTTTGACGACATCAATGAAGGCATCGAAATTTTCAAAAATATAGAAAGCGGGCACGTGTACAGCCGGTACGCCAACCCGACTGTAGATGCCGTCGCACAAAAAATAGCCGACCTCGAAACCTGGGGTCTGGACTGGAAAGCCACGCCGGTAATGACATCCAGCGGTATGTCGGCCATTGCCACTTTGTTGCTGGGCGTTTTGAAGACTGGCGATAAAGTACTCAGTCAGGCCAACCTTTACGGCGGTACAACGGAATTACTCAAAGCCGTTTTTGGACAAATCGGCATTGAAACAGTATTCATTGACCTGAAAGATTTGAAGGCCGTTGAAAGCGCCATGAAGGCTGACCCAAGCATCCGAATGCTGTATTGTGAGACACCCGCCAACCCGACGTTGGCCTGTGTTGATATTGAAGCATTGGCTCAATTAGCCCATCAAAATGGCGCATTGTGCGCCATTGACAACACGTTTGCCACGCCTTATCTGCAACAGCCCTTTGCGCTGGGCGTAGATTTTGTTGTGCATTCCACGACTAAATACCTCAACGGGCATGGCAATTCCACGGCAGGAATCGTGCTGGGTAAAGATCATGATGTCATGCGAAAACAGGTCTGGAAAGCCATGAAACTGGTCGGGACAAACTGCTCGCCTTTTGAAGCCTGGTTAACGCATAACGGCCTCAAAACCTTTAGTTTGCGCATGGAACGCCACTGTTCCAATGCCTTGAAAATTGCTCAGTTTCTGGAAGCGCATCCGGCCGTTGAACGCGTGAATTATCCCGGATTAGCCAGCCACCCGGATCATGCGCTGGCCAGTCGCCAGATGAAAAATGGCTATGGCGCTATGTTGAGTTTTGAACTGAAAGGCGGTTATGAAGCGGGTATCCAGGCGATGAACCGTTTTAAAATGTGTACGCTGGCGCCTACGCTTGGCGATGTTGATACCCTGGTGTTACATCCGGCTTCGAGTTCGCACATAGCCGTACCTCGCGAAGTGCGCCTCCAAAATGGCATCACCGACGGACTGATTCGATTATCCGTAGGTATTGAAAATCCGGATGACCTTATTGCTGATCTGGCGCAGGCGATTGCCTGAAAGCAGGATCGAAGTTTTTCAAGGTTACCAGAACGGCCAAAAAGATGTTGTAAATGACATTCATAGGCTGCTGCAGGATGGCCTCCTGTGCGTAGCAAGCCACCGCCAGCATAAAACACCAGGTGGTAATACCGGCATAAATGGCTTTGATCAATGGGTCGCGACATCGGATGAAATAGTACAATCCAGTACGCAAGACGAAAAAGTGTAGCAATGCGTAAAGCAACAAGCCTATCCAGCCCAACTCAACGGCCATGCGCACGAAACTGGAGTCGTGCGGAAATTTGGCAAGTTCCGAATCAGGGTTAAAACGCCGCCCCCAGACACCGCAACTGCCCAGTCCCGCGCCAAACGGGTGACTCTGTATAAAAGGTTGTATCTTTTTCTGGTTGGAAAGACGCACATTCATGGAGTCGTCTTTGGTTGGCTTGAACGCAGACTGAATGCGGTAGATTACGCCGCTGGAAGATGATTTCAGCACAAATCCGGCGCCCAGAACGGCAAAAACAGCCCCGATCAGCAAAACACGCTTGTTCAGAATCATGCCGGCAAAGAATATTCCACCAACCGGCACCAGCGCAAAGGCTGTTCGCGTTCCGGTAAAAGCCATAACCCAAAGGGCGCAAATGGCCATAATGCCTAATAGAATACGATGTTTTTTGGAGGCATAACCGACCATCAATGACACACAAAACACGGCAAAGCAAGCCATCAAAATACCAAAAGTGGTCGGGTCGTAACAGTACGACGGGATACGCATCAATCCCCACTGATAATATAATTCAAAGCGCTGCGGGTCGCTCATGATCCAGCTCAATTCCTGAGCGCTAAAACCCACGTATTGTTGTTTCAGGCCATAAAGCGCCCCGAAAAAGCACACGCCAATGATCAATTTGACCAAAGCCATGATACCGGCTTTGTTATGGCGCAGGGCGTACGCACCAATAAAAAACACCACTTGCTGAATGGCCACACTGCGCACCGTATAAAGCCACGCCATTTTGGATTCAGCCCAGGGGTTCAATACCTGTAATATATTGTAATACAGCCACACAGCAATCATCAGGCTGAGCGGATGTTTCAAAAATGACCAGTCTCGTTCGGTAATTTGCCGCAACAGGATCCCTACGGCGCTGACCAGAATTAATAAGTCAAGCAATGTCCCCAGCGGCGCGTAGGTGTATTTGGCGCCAAATACCACCAAAACGGCCACCATGAGCATCAAACCCAGCGCGAATGCAATGTTTATCAGGCAAAAAATGACTAATGGAACACCGACCAGCGCCAGAAAAAGGACAAAACTGATTTTTAAATCCAGTTTTGACAAAACATAAGATAAAGGTAAAGTGGCCAGCAACAACAGCATTAAACCCAACGGATTGTTGAGTTTTTGGGCCACTAATTGATCGCCCAGCCAGGATTTGGCGCGCTCAAAGAATGTAGATTTACCTGATGAAAAAAGGTCGCCGTGGTTCATCACAATACAAGCACTTTCAAGACGATTCCCAACAAGGTAACGATAATAAACGCCATCATCATGCGCTCAATAAATCGTTGATATGGCGTCAGTTCTGTCACAATATTGTTGTTTGACATCAAAGATAATGTGATGCTGAAAAAAAACACAGGGTTACGAAACTTTGAAAAGTTTCGTAACCCTGTGCGATATCATCCAATCAATTATTTGTCGCTTTCATAGTGGGAAGGCTTTTTGCTTTTTTTGTGCCAGCGTCCCCATGAGTAGCCGAATTTGAGTGTAGCCTGTGCGTACGGGCCACTCAGGTCTTTATCGCTCAGGCCGGTGATGCTGCTGTCGGTCACAAAACGGTAGCCGCCGTCAAGGGCCAGGTGAAACCACCTGAAAACATTGATTTCCAATCCGACTGTGGGCGTAGTAACGAAAACATTGTCGGATTTATCATCCAGTTTAATGCGGCCACGTCCGGCTTCAATACCAATTTGCGGGTGAATGGGTCTGTGGTTTTTGAAGCCGTATTGAAGGAGCACTGGGCGCCAGCGCATTTCAAAATTCTGGCTTTGCAGTTGGTCCCATTTCACCTCGTCTTTTAATTCGTAAGTGCCCCACCCTACCAGCAAGGCTTTACCGAATTCAAATCCGAAAAATCCGCCTGTGATGTAACTATTTGTAGTGCCAAACTGTGAAATCTGATGTTTGTAACCGCCCCACAGGCCAGAAAAGCCCAGTCCGTTAGAGCCGATGACTGTTTCTTCGCGCTGGGCGAATGTTGTCGTTGCTAAAAAAAGCAAAAGAAAAGCGATGATACTCGAATGGGTACGTTGCATAGTCGGTTGATTAATTTTTTTGAAAGACTCGTCAATGGACAGCAAGGTTACAGGCAATGTTGCAATCAGGGCACAGGTATGGCGTATTGGGGCTGTTTTTTGAAATTTTCATAACACAATCAACGCGTTTTTAACATCCTTTAACGAGCCGGGGGCCACCCTGAATATTCAGGATGGCCCCCGGCGCAACAAGTCTGATTTATTAGCAAGATCAGGGTTTCAGCACAACCAGCCTTTTAGTTCCGATAATATTGCCTTTGCTATCGGTCAGGTTGTAGAGATAAGTCCCTTTATTGAAATTTTCCAGTTCAACTTTAATGCTGTAATTTCCTGAAATCTGGTAGTCCTGACGGAATACGGCTTTACCAATGATATTGAATATTTTCAGGGTATAACGATCTTGCGGGAGGTTTACGCAATCAAACCGTACCCTTTCGATAGCAGGATTAGGATAGGCTGAAATATTAGCCGATCCCGGTGCTATCAGATCATCCGTAGCCACGGTGGTGTTTTTCTTGTATCGAACACTGGCAGCAGTTGACAGGTCGCTATCCATCGTCACTACGGCGATTTCTTCTTTTGCAATATTATTGAGGAAACGGTAGGTAACTGTAGTATCAGTACCGAGGAAGTTGCCAAAAAAACCGCCACCACCACCGCCGCCAAGCAACTGATTGATGTCAATCCAGCCCAAAAATGGCACCAGCACATCCATACTGGTCGTGGTGTAATCTGTCCTTTTCTGACGCAATACAGGATAGGTTCCGCCAGGTATCTGACAAGTGCCCCAGCCGTCCACAACTTCAAGTCGTTGCGTGTTGCTCCGAATACGAATGCTGTCTGGAATAAAAGGCGCGCCCTGAAATAATGAATCCGGTAACTGCTCCGTAGAAATGGGCAGTGTCAGGTTGGATGTTTGGGTCTTGACATCGAAAAAATTCATCGGTGCAAAACGCTCCAAGATAGATGGCTGAAATTTGGTAATGACGTTCAACCCAAAACCGGCCGGGTCAGCGCCGGCATAGCCCATCACTTCAAAGGCCTGGTTGGTCTTGTTGTAGTAGGTTTCTCCGGTCTGGCCCACCACAACCAGGTCTGCACCGGGATAACTCATGGAGTTGATGCCAGTGTTGGCGTTTTTATAAATGAACTGGCTGGTCTGATTCTGCGACAACCCGGTCAAAATCCAGGTTTGATTACCGCCCGGAGGGGTAGCCACCTGAATATCAGATGAAGGGTTAGCGTCAATCGAATACTTCAGCGTATCGCCAGCCGTGGGAAATGTGGCATTGGTGATGGTAATTTGGGCGTTCGCAACAAAGGCCAACAAGGAAAGGAGAGGAAGTAACATTCTTGCCATCGGTATAGTTTAATGCCAAAAAGGAGCAGATTATGAAATTGGGAATGGGATGAAAGTGATGCTACAAAGGTAAGTTGCTTTTTATGACAATTTACCTGAAAATCAAAAGGATTCGACAGTCGGCGTCAGGGATTCAAAAAAAGGTAAGAAATTCGAAAAATAAATGTTGCTTATAATGGTTTTAAACGTCATCAAAAGGTTGCTTCAAGTCGCAACTTTACCTCCCGGAAGGCAACATCTTTATTCAAAAAGTTGTTTTCCTATTTTTCAAGTTCAAAAATTTAACATCAATGGAAAATCTGTTCAAAAACCTGACTGAATCGGCAAAAGATATGGCTGAAAAAGCAGCTGAAAAACTCGGCGAAATCAAAGATGCCGCCACAGAAAAAGTAAACGAGATGAGCGAAAAAGCCGAAGCCATGGCCGCTGAAGCCAAAGAAGAAGCCGCCGAAAAACTGGCTGAAGCACAGGCCGCAAAAGAAAAAATCCAGGCACACGAAGGTGGCGCAATGGGTTACCTGACCGATAAAGCCAAAGAATTGGCTGGCGAACTGAAAGAAGAAGCGCAGGAAGCAGCCGAAGAAGGCCGCGATTTCTGGGAAAAAGCCAAAAATTACGTTTCCGGCGATAAGAAGGACTAAAGCAACTGATTTACATGATCAGTTTTTCTGCTCAACACTAAAATCAAGTTAGCGAGTGTGCAAGCATCCCGGCATCAGGGAAATTCAAAAATGATTGACATACATTTTGTCAAAAATTTGAAACTTGCCGCCCGTTAACCTGAAGCTGATCTCAAAGGTTTGTTTTCAACAAATCTCCGCAAGCGGCGCGCATCCATGCCAGGTTGGCACATGCGCGCCGCTCTTTTTTTACCAAACATTATCATTTCATCACATCCACCATGCAGTCAATCGCCGTTTTTTGCGGAGCCAACAAAGGCAATCAACCCTATTTTGAAGAAGCCGCTACTGAATTAGGTACTTATTTAGCCAAACGAAACATCAAAGTAGTCTTTGGCGGCGGGTCAGTTGGCCTCATGGGCGTTCTGGCCGACGCTGTTCTGGCAGCAGGCGGACCAATTACAGGCATAATTACGCATCAACTGAATACCCTCGAACTCGGACATGCCGGCGTGAAGGATATGATCATCGTAGATACCATGTCGGAACGCCGACGCTTGCTGGTTGAAGGCACCGATGGCGTCATCACACTTCCGGGTGGATACGGCAGCATGGACGAGCATTTCGAAGCCCTCACCCTGGCGCAACTCAGGCAATACGAACGCCCTATCGGACTCCTCAACCTGCATGGTTATTATGAACCGATACTGCAAATGCTCAATAACATGGTGGATTTCGGTTTTCTGAAACCGCACAACCGAAATCTGTGTATTGACGCGCCAACTATCCCTGAATTAATTGACAAAATGGAACGCTACGAACATCGCGCATTGGAAAAATGGCATTGATTCCGCGCTTGTCAAGTCACAAGAGCGGTCATCGGGGTTAAAATTCTTTTAAAAAGATCGTCAGGTGCATACGATCGCTATGTATTTCGGTTCTTAGCGCATTGGAGCAGTTTACAATGGAAAAGACCAATGTGCCGCTCTTTTCAAAACACGGCCCTGAACAGCCGACTTGCTGACTACAAATCCCTTTTAAAGCATTTTACTATGACTAAGCGTTTGCTTCTAATCATCGCCATGTTGGGCATGCTGATCGGCCAAAATGCCGCGCAGCGCACCACCCTGATGCCGACTTCCACGCGCAGCAATGCCGCTGCAACACCAGATCATTCCAGTAAAACTTCTGAACGCAGCAGCACCAGTTCGGAACGCAGCAATAGCAGCAGCAAAACGCGTCCATCCAAAACCGAACGCAATCAACCGGCTACTTATTCAAATACCAACACGCGCCCAAGTCAGGTACCATCCCGACCGAAGGCCGCGAATACGCAAACCACCGAACTGACCGTCAAAAGCGGCACCACCAATAATGTCAAAAAAGTAGCGCCACTCAAGAAAAAAGAAAACGCCGTGGTTAACTGGATGACGCTCGATCAGGCCATCGAAAAGAGTAAAACCGAAAAGCGTAAAATTTTCATTGACGTATATACAGACTGGTGCGGCTGGTGCAAACACATGGACTCTACCTCGTTTTCACAACCCGCCGTCGCCAATTATCTGAATGAAAAATTCTATGCCGTCAAATTCAATGCAGAACAAACCGGCGACCTGAATTTTCAAGGAAAAACATGGAAATACATTAAAAATGGCTCGCGAGGCTACCACGAACTGGCTTCACACTGGCTGAACAATCGCCTGTCATTTCCAACATCCGTGTTTCTCGACGAAAATATGAACACCATTCAGCCACTGGCCGGCTACCTGGATGCGGCAAAACTGGAAGCCATTTTGCACTACTTCGGCACAGACAGCCACCGAACGACTCCCTGGGAGAGTTACGAAAAAAAATACACCAGCGGACAAATGAAGTAAGCATTCTGAACTATCCTCAGCGATGAGTACTTGGTTTTGACGATTCTTTTAAAGCGGGCAACCTCGGTTATCGAGGTTGCCCGCCTTTTTTATGGCCCTGTGAAAACCATTCCATAGCCCGTGCGTTAAACAGCCTCTCTGTTTCTAAACGATGAAAATATCCGACAAAAGCAAATCCGTTAAAAAGGAAAATCTGCCG